>CAZDHN010000571.1:0-4468 GCA_964505115.1 uncultured Planctomycetaceae bacterium | reverse complement strand
GTTCATCCGTTTCTCTCACTGAACTCCCCGAATTCAGAACAAGCAACGATATCACCGCCAGAGCTTCGGGAAGTCCGTTCCTGCACCCATCGGCGGCGGGAGCCGGAATCAGCCGCCCGTGGCCTTTTGGATAATGAAGTCGAGCGTCTGCTTTCCGTCCGCGTAGTTGGTGCGGTGCCCCTCGTTCTCGCGGTAGACGACCAGCACGGGCCGGCCGATCTTTTTGAGAACATCGGCCAGGCGAAGCACGCTGGTGGGTGGGACGCTCGTGTCCTTGCCGCCGGCGGTGATGCCGATGGGCATGGTTAGCCGCTCCGGCCAGTACTCGGCGCTGCGACGTTTGTACTCGGCCGGAATATGGGCCTTGCCGCCGCCGAACGACTCGCGAATCGCCTCCTGGAAGTTCTCGTACTCCAGATGGTTCGCCGTGCCGTTCATCGATACGACGCCGTCGACCAACTCGGGATGCATGGCGGCGAAGCTCAAGGCCGACGATCCGCCCATCGACCCGCCGGCAACGATCACCTTGCCGACCTTGTACTTATCCTTGAGTGCCTCGATGATCTGGAGCACGTCGGCCTCGGCCTTGGGACCCATCCAGGAGGTTTTTGCCCGATAGTCGGGCGAGACGAAGATCATTCGCCCGGCGGCCGCCACGTCGCGCGTCACGCGGCACTCGTCGCGCGGGCTGTTGGCGAACTGCCAGCGATCCGACCCGTGACCGTGCAAGGCGACCAGCAGATGGTGCGGCTTTTCGGCGTCGAAGCCTTCGGGCAACAGCACGACATAGCGTTGCCTCGTGCCGTCGCATTTGGCCTGGAAGGTCACGTCCTGGGGCTGTGTCTTGTAGTCGGCCCTGGCCCAGGTGGCCGTGCAACACAACAGCAGGCTCAACGTCAGTGTCGACTTCTTCATGTTCTTCTCCTTGCACTGGGGACTGGTCCATTTTTCGGTCGGTTGACTGTCCATTTCGCTGGAGTCGCAAGCCCAAAACATGGACCTGTCCCCTTTGGTGGCGTCCATAAGGCCGCATACCTTTCTACCTCGTGCGCGACCAACGGTCGCGGCTTTATATACGCTGCACGGTCACAAACTGAGGTTCCGCCTTATTATGCAATAACGTTAAAATCGCAGTTTATGGCCATGCGTGGTATAGGTGCTGCGTCTGCGATGGTAATCCCCGTTTTCCGGTCGCAGGCGACCGGGCTAACTTTTTCGCGCACCGAAACACCCTGGCTTTCCACTAATCCCTATTTTGCCTCATCGTCACCGTGGGTCAAGATACCCTAGTCCGCATAATCGTTAAAGACTGAACCTTTTGCGGTCGAAAGGTTAAGTGTCTGAAGTTCCAAGAAGGCTGGCATGACCTTATCCGAATTTGGTCGCTTTGCGGAACAAGGAGTGGTTTTTCGTGTCAACAATCCCAGTCAATCGGTCGGTTTCCGAACCGGACGGCTCGGCACGTCAGTGCATTGAGCTTGCCGAGCGGATCTCCGTCTGCGGCCGGAAGCTGCACGACGAGCTGTCGCATTTGGTCGGTCGCTGGCAGCTCAGCCCACCGCAGTTTTCGCTGCTTTGGGCCTGTCGCCACGCGCGGGCCGAGGGTTTCAGCCAGAACCAGTTGGCCGGTGTCATGGCCGTTTCGCCCGCCCATGTTAGTGGGTTGGTCGAGCAGCTTCGACGCAAGGGGCTATTGGAGGGCCGTCGCGCGGCCGTCGATCGGCGGCGCCAGCTTTGGCGGCTGACCCCGGACGGCCGCGATACCCTGGAGGCCCTTATCGCCGACTGCTCGGGCCGTCTGGATGATTGGCTGGGCGATAATCAGCGGAAAGCTTTGGGCCGGCTGGCGGATCAACTGGTCGATCTGCTCGACAAGTCGGCCAATACCACAAACGGGCGGGGAGCAGCTTAGTGCGCACCCGATTCGACAAACTTCCGAGCGGTCTTCAGAATGCGGCCTGCCTGGCCGTGTGCGGACTGCTGGCGTTTGTCGCGACCGGTTGCAGCCGAGCCCTTTATCGGAACCGTGCGGACAATGCGGTGTACGGATTGGTCGAGCAGGCGGCGTCCGATCCGCGTTGGCCGCTGGAAGGTTATACGATCGAGCCGGATCCTACTTCCCGGTTCTTCGATCCGACCTCACCCGACGCCCCTCCGATGCCCCCTGACGACCCGACATCGCACAAGCTGATGCGTCGCGTTGATAACAAGCGTGGTTGGCCCTTCTGGCCATGTTACGGCAATACACCCTACGTGGAGAACACCGGCTGGTCGGCCTATTTGCCGTGGAGCGACGAGCAGACGGTGATACTCGATCGCCGGGCCGCGATGAAGCTGGCGCTGATTCACTCCAGAGACTACCAATACGAACTGGAGCAGTTGTACCTGATCGCCCTGGACGTGACCGCCCAGCGGTTCCGATTCGATTGCCAATTCTACGGCGTTACGGGCGCTGGTGGAACGAATGACGCGGAATTCACGGCCGACGGCCCCGATCGGGCGGGCTCGGGGGGCGTGTCGTCCAGCGTGCTTGGCGTGGGTAATTCACTGCGAATGCAACGGATGATGGCCACCGGAACGGATTTGGTCGTCAACGTGGCCAATTCGCTCGTCTGGCAATTCGCCGGGCCGGACGACTACAACGGCACGACCATCCTCGACTTCTCGCTGGTGCAGCCGCTCCTTAGGGCGGGCGGCCGGGCCGTCGTGATGGAAGAGCTTACCGACACCGAACGCGCGCTTCTGGCCAACATTCGTCAGATGGAACGTTTCCGCCGCGGCTTCTACGCTGAGATTATCGCGGGCCGTTCACCCGGCCCTGGCCCCACCAACGGCCCTCTTACCGTGCGGGGGTTGGAAACAAGTTTACCCGGCGGGCCGGGAGGATATCTCGGTCTTCTGGCCGAGAAGCTTCGCATCAACAACCGGCGGAGCAACGTGATTGCGCTTCGCGACAGCCTGGAACAGCTCGACGCCTTCTACGATGCCGGACGGATCGACCGTTACCAGGTCGATCTGGCCCGCGACGCATTGTACCAGTCCCAAAGCGGACTGCTGACCACGAAGGCCGACTACCAAACGCGGCTGGACGAGTACAAGATGACGCTGGGCTTGCCACCCGACCTGGAGGTTCGGATCGAAGACCCGCTGCTGGAATACTTCAACCTGATCGGCCCGACGTTCATGAAAGTCCAGGACGAGGTCACCATGATGTTGGAGCATCTTCGCGTGCCGGAAGAGGGCGCCGACGCCAACGAATTGGTGAGCCTGTTGGACGAGTTGGCCACGGTCAAGCTCCATTGCGAGGCCCAGTTGGACTTGATCCGCGAGGACCTGAAGCGGCTCGACGAGGCGTTACCCACGCGCCGCGCCGACATGCTGAAGCTCTCCATGCGGAAAGAGTTCCAGGAAGGCGACGCCGATCCGGCTGTCTGCAATGTCGAATTGATCGACAAGCGCGTGGAGGCAATCAATGAGGACTTCAACCTGATCCTCGCGTTTTTCAACACAACGATGGACGGCATCGAGCAGTTTCGCCAACAGGATCTCCCGGCCGACGACGAGGAGGCCGAGGCCGCGCGGCAGAAGTTGATCGGCCTGACCACCAACCTCTCGGCCGAACTGTTGGAACTGTCGCTGGTGCAAGCCCGGGCAAGGCTTGAGACGTCCACGCTGATTCCGGTCGACCTGGACGCCGTCGAGGCGCTCGACATCGCCAGGGAGAACCGTCGCGACTGGATGAACGCCCGGGCAGCGCTTATCGATCAGTGGCGGCAAATTGAAGTGACCGCCAACGACCTGCGAAGCGTGCTCGACTTGACCTTCAGCGGCGACTTGAGCACGTTGGACGACAATCCGATACGTTTCCGCGGCACAACCGGCCGGCTGCGGGTAGGCGTGCAGTTCGACGCGCCACTGACGCGGATACTGGAACGAAACGCCTATCGCGAGGCCTTGATCCAGTACGAGCGGAATCGACGTTGGTACTACGCATACCGCGACGAAATCAACCGCAGCCTGCGACGAACGATCCGCTTGATTCGCCTGGACAAGATGACCTTCGAGTTGCAGCGCGGCGCTGCCCGGGTGGCAATCAGCCGGGTCGACATCACGCGGCTAAGGCTATTGGAGCCACCCAAGCCGGGCGCGAGTTCCACCTTCGGCGCCACCACCGCCCGAGACCTCGTCACCGCCCTGGCCGGTCTGCTCAACGCGCAGAACCAGTTCCTCGACGTTTGGGTGGGCTATGAAGTGAGGCGGAGAAACCTCGACTTCGACATGGGCACGATGGAGTTGGACGCCGAGGGCATGTGGATCGATCCCGGCCCGTTCCTCTCGTCGAACGACCCCCGCGCCGAACAGGCGGAAGCCGCCGACGAACTCGACGAGGTCAATAAGATACCGCTACCCGAACTCGAGGAGATCCCGCCCCCGGAAGCTAATGAGCAGTGAGCAGTGAGCAGTGAGC
>CAZDHN010000570.1:0-4472 GCA_964505115.1 uncultured Planctomycetaceae bacterium | reverse complement strand
CACGGCTGGACTTCCGTCCTCGCAGTAGATGGCTGGTGAGAAATGCGGGTTAGCCGCTCACTGACCAAACAGCCGGGTGATTAGCTCGACGGTTTGGGCGGAGATGCCGGGATGCTGGCTCTCGCGGGGACCGGCTACGTTGAGAACCCGAACGCGGCAGGCGGCAAGCCATTGGCCGACTTGCTCGGGCGAATGGGGACGGTCGATATCGACCACTAGGCAGGGCTTGAAGTGCTTTTCGGCAAGCTGCCAGGTGAGCAACGTGCCGCCGCTTAACGGCCCGCGCGAAATGATCAGCGTGCCGTCGGAGTCGACCACGTTCTGTTCGGTCCGCTTCGGGTAGTCGGCCGATCGGGTTTCCCGCAATTCGTAACGCTTCGGAATCCGCCCGTCCTCGGCCAAGCGTCCGCGCGGACACCAACCTCCGTGCGGAATCCCCTGGGCAATGGCCGCATCCAACGCGCCCCGGTCCACGCCCGTTTGCCCGCCGGAGACGATTCTTTGCGGCACGGTATCGCCCATCTTGGTCTGATCAGCCGACATTGTAGCCGGATTCGCAAGAATTCGGTTCGTCGCATCACGGCTGAATTCTTGGCATCACGGCTGAATTCTTGGCATCACGGCTGAATTCGTCGCATCACGGCTGAATTCTTGCGAATCCAGCTACCGATGAAGTTGCCGGTATAATTCTTGACTTGTTTAGCGATTGTAACTCGGAGCCGGGCGCTGGGTGACGTTTTCCACGCCGCGGCCGTCGTCGGGCAGGACGAGCCGAGTGCCGGGTGTCAGGTAGTCGAAGTCGGTCCCCAGCGAGGTGCGATTCAACTGATAGATTTCCACCCAACGCGCCGATTTACCCAATTCGTATCGGGCGATGTCGTAGAGCGTGTCGCCGTCCTCGACCACGTACACCCGACCTCCGGCATAACTGCCGGCCATGCCGGCGGTCGACACACGCTGCCGGTCCGACTCGCCGTGGCTGGTGCTGGGGCAGAGGTCCGCCAGCGCTTCGCGTAGCTCGGCTTCGCTGGGAGCCAGGATCTTGTCGCCTACCTTGAGCTGGTCGGCCTGGGGATGCTTGCCGCGGTTGAACTGCGACAACGCCTTGAAAAACCGTCCGCTGCCGTAAAGCTGCTGGGAGATCGTCCAGTAGCTATCGTTCGGCTGAACCGTGTAGGTCCCGTCCTCATTTCGGCCGACGCTGGTTGGGACGAAACTGCGTGAGCCGACACTCTCGGTGTACTGGCTCGATCGGTCGAGGGCCGAGTAACTGCTGCCGGGACTGGAAACCGTTTGGCCCCGGACGCTCGGTGAAGAGGAGGGCGCCGGCCGATAGCTCTGGCTGGTGCTGCCGCCGTACGGGCTGATTTGACGCTGGACCGTGGTCGACCGGGCGTACGGGCTCACTTGGCTCGTCCCGTAACCTTGACCTCGCAACGGATTCGACGCGACCGACGTGCCCTGCTGCTTTGGGCTGCCGGCGGGCATTTGGCTGGCGCTTCCCGTGGCACCTTGTTGGTAAGGGGCGGATGCCGGTTGGGGCGGCATCGGAGCGGCGGCCGTCGACTGGGTCTGCTGCCGCGTGCTGGGCGACGACAACGACCGCGAGCCGCTGCCGTATCGCGACGCGCCGGACGACGCCCGCTTCGGCATGAACGAAGGCCGGGAAGAGCCGCCAACCGTTCGGGCCGTGCTTGACTTCGCCGCGTTGCTGTCGGAGACCGTGGCCCAGCGGCTCGGTCTGTTTGTGGTTGTCCGACCGGGCGCTTCACCCGACGAGGCCTTGGCCGCGATGATCGTCGGTTTGTCGGGCGAACTCGCCTTGGGCGACTTGTCGGGCGACTTGTTCTTGTCGACGTTCGTCGACTTAGCCTGTTCTCCGTCGTCTTTAGCGCCGATCAGCCGATTGGCCAACACGCCACAAAACACTACTAGTAGAATGCCGATTACGGCCAAACCGATCTTGGCTTCTTTGCCCATGTTTTTATCTCCTTG
This sequence comes from uncultured Planctomycetaceae bacterium, assembly GCA_964505115.1. GTDB lineage: Bacteria > Planctomycetota > Planctomycetia > Pirellulales > Thermoguttaceae > CAZDHN01. The sequence goes on along the minus strand of CAZDHN010000570.1, from coordinate 2,477 downwards.
ATTGTGAACGCGCGGCGGGTAAGCCCGTCGGCTAAACGTCAGTGTTTTACGTATCTTTGTCCAACTACGCCCTGGCCGCCACGCGGAGTTTCGCGCTTCGGGCGCGAGGGTTCCGTTCGACTTCCTCGGGCGTGGGGCGAATTGGTTTCTTCGTCAACGGTTCGTATCGCCAATCGTCGCGAAAGGCCTCCTTCACCCGCCTGTCCTCAAGCGAATGAAAGCTGATCACCGCCAAACGTCCGCCTTGCCGCAGGCAATCGGCCAGCCGGCGAAGGGCGATATCCAGCGATTTCAATTCGTCGTTAACCGCGATCCGAAGCGCCTGAAAGGTCCGCGTTGCCGGGTCGATTCGCTCCGCCCGCGACCTTCTGCCCGTCGAACGGCGAACCAATTCGGCCAGTTCCCGGGCGGTCTTGATCGGCTTTTTCTCCCGCCGCTGCTGCTCGATGGCGCGAGCAATACGGCGGCTGTGTCGTTCCTCTCCATACTGATAAATCAGGTCGGCCAGCCGCTCGGCACTCAGCCGATTCAGCAACCGCCAGGCCGGCTCGCCGGAGGTCGGATCGAATCGCAAATCGAGCGGGCCTTCCGAAGCGAAGCTGAACCCCCGGTCGGGATCGGCCAACTGGTCGCTCGACAGCCCAAGGTCCAATACGATACCGTCCACCTCCGATAACTCCAATTCTTCCATCACCTCGGGCAGATCGCAGAAGTTGGATTGCGCCAACCGCATCGGCAAACCCGCCAGATTGTGTTCGGCCGCCGCGACGGCCGCCGGATCGCGGTCCAGCCCAATTACCATTCCTTCCTCTCCCACCCGATCGGCCAACGCCCGAGCGTGACCGCCGCCACCCAGTGTTCCATCAACGATGATCGCGCCAGGCCGGGGGTCGAGCCAGCGGATGATCTCCTCCGGCATAACGGAAACGTGTACCGGAGCGCGATCGGACATCTTCAATCTGCTCTTCGTTAGGCGACCGGCCGGAAGTGCTTTACCCGTAGCTGGATTCGCAAGAATTCAGTAATGACGCAAATAACCGAATTCTTGCGAATCCGGCTACGAAATCGGCCGGTGAGCTATTTTCCGCCGGGTTGGGTCGCGGTCGGCGGATACGGTGCAGTGCGGGAGGCTGCGAGATAAGTTGGTTTTCGACGCTGTACGGTTCTGAGTATTGTGTTCCTTGTGATAGGTAACCGTCACTGCGAAAACACTCGGCCTCGGGCGCTTCCTTGCGCCCGGTGAGGCTGAGTGCTAGCGGACGTTTCGCCGGTCGATACGACGAATGCTCCCGCAATTCGCAGCCGGGACTCTTCCATGTTCCCGGTCGCATGGGAACGTGTCCTGCCCCAGTCGACAAGACGGCAATGTCAGTTGGTGGCCGGTAACTGGCACGCCTGTTCCCACGCACGGCGAACGGACGAACGAACGATACCTGCAAATACTCCTGTTCGGTTACGTTTGCTTTTTGATTCTTGCATAGCTAATGCGCGACTCAAGGGGGTCCCGCCAGGGAACCGGGCTTCGCCCTGGATCATTGGCTATGCAAGGGTCAACAACGGGTTTGTTTCAATTGGGGTCGTCGAAGGCGGCCTCGGCGATTTCGTCGTAATGCGGTTGCTTCTCAGCCCTGTACGCCTCCCAGCGGTCGACTGCCCAAAGCTCCAGATGGTCGCGGACACCCAGCAACTTTGCCTCGGCTCCCAAGCCGGCCAACTGGGCCAACTCCGCCGGGATGCGGATCCGACCCTGACGGTCCAGCTTCACCTGTTGGGCCGGAGCGTAAAACAGCCTGGTGAATTCGCGCACCTGATGTCGGGTGGGCGATAGTCGGGCCAAACGCTCACCCAGCAGGGCAAAAGACTCCTCCGTGTAAATGGCCAACGACTGGTCGAAGCCCGGGGCTACGTACAGCACACCGCCTTGGCGACACTCCATTGCCTCGCGAAGCCCCTTGGGGATGGCGACTCGCAGCTTCTCGTCAACCGAGCGAGTGAAAGATCCAACAAGCATCGCTATCCAGCTTCATGCGGAACCCAGTGCCACAATTCCCCACTCATCCCCACTGAACGCCAAGAATACTCGGTTCCAGTCTCACGTCAACCTGGCTTTTCGCTGCCGAATTCCGCCTTCGGCCAGATGCCTCGCCCTAGGTCACGACCAGCAACAGACTTCCAACGATCGGGCACGTCGCAAGTCCGTGGAAAAAAATTTTCAGACTCGCAATTTCTTCCCCACCAGCGACTCCCAAAGGTCTTCGTACTGGGCGACCATCCGCTGGAGCGTGAACTCGCGCTCGGCCCGACGCCGATTCTCGGCCCCAAGACGCTCTACCATCCGGCCGTCCGACATGAGCGTAAGTATTGTCTCTGAAAAGGCTTGCGAATTTCCATGCTCGACCGTTTGGGCGTCGCTCCCAGGGCCAATCAGCTCACGGACGCCTTCCACGTCGGCGGCCAGCACCGCAAGCCCACTGGCC
>CAZDHN010000569.1:0-4476 GCA_964505115.1 uncultured Planctomycetaceae bacterium | reverse complement strand
GAACGGCGACCTCGGGCGGCTCGTCCGGCACGGCGGCCATGGCCAGCCGAAGCGGTTCGCGGCTGGTAATGCCGTCGGCGTCGAATAGCGTGAACAGCAGCGTCTTGTCTTTGCCCAGCTTTTTCATCGTCAACCCAAACCCGCGTCGATCGGAGCCGGTCGGCTTGAGCGTAAGCGGCCCGGCGGGCTTCTCTTCCAGCGCCGAATCGACCTGCACGCGCACCAGCGGCTTGTTGGCCTTGGCGCGGAGCGTGACATTCGCCCCCATCGGTATCTGCATTACGCCCGTGTGGGGCACGCTGCGTTTTGGCCTGCCCATGTACTTGGGGAACTCGATATCCAGGAACATCTCGACCACCTTGGGACTTTCGACCACCTCGATTCTCAGGTCGCTCAGCCGGTCATCGCCCCCGATTACCTCGAAGGTGATCGGCACGAGCACGCCGCGGAAGGTGTGCGAATATTCCTGGAACCGGTCTTTTCCCGGCTGGGCGGTGCCCTCGCGATTCATCGCCTCGCGCACCCGCGCGCCGCCTTCGGTCCGGTAGCGAACTTGAACCACGCGGGGAACCAGCGGCATCTTCGTGTCGGCCTTGACGATCAGATCCAGATCGGCGCCCCGAGCGACCTTTGCCGTGCCGTTCTCGAACCCGTCGACCAGCAGCCGGGCGCGACGCGGCCAGAGTTCCGTCGACATAGCCAGGCTGCGCCGGGTCCAGGTGGAAAAAGCGTCAGGCAAAACCAGCGCGAACATCAGCACCGAGATGGTCAGCAATATGGCGGCCGCGAGGGCTCGGCGTAGCGGGACCGGGTTGAAGACCTTACCCAATCGCACCTCGCCGATACGTTGTCCGGCCTCACGGCAGGTTTGCGCCAGCATCAGGGAGTCGAACTCGTCGCCCGGCGTGTGGCGACCGATCAGATTGACGGCCGTGAGCAGGCTGTCGTCGAGTTGCGGGAAGCGGCGTTCGAGCAACATGGCCATGTTGCTGTCGGTCATACGGACCAGCACGCGGCGGCCGATCAGCTTGAAAAGGATGCCGACCAGCACCAGCCCGACCAGGGCCAGCATGGCAATTCGCGCGCTCGGCGGCGGCTCGAAGAACCAGTCGACGGCCAGGCTACCCCAGAAGGCCACGCCCAACCAGGCGACGGCCGTCGTGAGCCCCTCGACCCAGACGTACTGCCGCACCCGGCGGCGCAACGCGCCAAGCATCGTCCGGATTTCCGGCGCCAATTTGGGATCGTCTTGTTGCATATTATTCGTTGTCATCGATTATTTTGGCAGCCGTTCAAACCCGACCGCCAACTTCTAAATTGATCTTATGCCAGTTTAACCAGTCGTCTAATCAGCCATTCCAGACAGAGCAGACCGCAGAGGATGTACATCATCCAGCGCATCCAGGTTTCCTCCCAAAGCGGATTGGGCGCGTCGGGAAGGATTCGGGTTCGGGTTCGATCCTTCAAGACCGCCGGCAGCGGCTCCTTGCCACCGAGGGCCGCATCGATGCCGACGTAGTAGCGGCCGCCGGTGCTCTTGGCAATCTCGCTGAGGACCGCGTCGTTTCGTTGCGGATTCTCGCGTTCCAGGTCGGGCACCTTGACCTGGATTCGCCGCGTGAGCCGCTCGTCGTCGCTTTCGGGCACCGGCAGTTCCAGTCGATAGGCGCCCTCGGCCAAAGCGGTGAAGCGCCCGGCGAAGGTTCCGGCGCGAGTGGGGTCGGGCCGCAGGGTGACGGTCTCGACGTCGCCTGCCGGCCGTATGACCTGCAATGCCACGCTGGGCGAGTCGAGCGGATCAAGCTGGGCGTTGGTCAACTGGGCTCGGACCTCGATCGTGTTACCCAACAGATACCGATCGCGCGCGACCAGCAGCACGCCTCGGCTGGAACCGCGCAGCAGCCGGCCCTGCGAGACGTGCCGGATGAGCTTGGTGTAGAACTGCTCGAAGTATGCTTCGTCGACCTGGCGGAGCCGCCACATCTCGCCGCTACCCAGGTAGAAGACCCGGCCCGAACCGTAGAACTGCCCGGCGAAGAAGACGGGCAGACTCTCGTCCTGGCCGGTACGCGGGTCGGAGAATCTCGCCAAGACGGTAGCGCCCGCCTTGGGACCGCGGACCGGGAAGTGGCTGTAAACGCCGGCAAACCCGGCCCAGGCCTGCTCGCTACTCGTGTCCGTATCGGCCAGCCGGAGGAATTCGGCGTCCATTCCCTCGCGGGTGAAATCCAACGGCCAGGGATCCTTAACCACGTAGTTGGGCGTCTCGAAGACCGAGAAGCGATGATGGAACTCGACCGGATAGAGGGCCCTGATCTTGGACATCCGGTCGTCCTGCACCCAGCCGTTTATCGGCTTGCCGGTGAAGACCGGTCCGGCGATAACGATCAGCCCGCCACCTTGCTCGGCCACCCAGTTCTCCAAAAGATCGACTTGAGCCGGGATGAGCGCTTGCCAGTCGGGATCGAAGGCGACGATGCAATCGTAGTCGTACAACTCCTCCTTGGTGATGGGGAAGTCGTCGAGTATCGCGTTGGCGTCCTGCGAGATGCCGGGCTTGCCGGACTGCAAGAGGACGTCGACCGTGGTCGAGCGGTCGCGATGAAGCTGGGATCGCAGGAAGCGATATTCGCGCATCGGCCCGCCGGCAAACAACAGTACGCGGTTCTTGCGATCGACGATTTCGATGTCGGCCTCGCGATGATTGTCGCTGGCGTTGTGGTCGGCACCCGGCGCCCGGATACGCAGGCAGAGCGTGCGTCGCCCGATCTCGTCCGGCGTGAGTTCGAACTTGACCGGGGCCACTTCGCCGTCGGCCCCCAGGGTGACCTCTTCGCTGTCGACCAGCGTTCCGGTACCCACCTGGGAAGCGTCGCCGCCGGCGTCGCCATCGCGAGCGAGCAGTTCGACGCCAACCACCCGACCCGCCAAACCTTGTGCCTGGATGTATCCCGTCACGGTGTACTGGTCGCCCGGATAGGCCCGGGCAGGCGCGACCAGATCACTTACGCGCACGTTGACCGGGCGGAGGTCCGAGCCGATTCCGACGGTGAAGATGGGCAACTTCGCCTCCCCAGCGGCGGCCGCGGCCGCCTTGGGGGCAACGCCCGCGTTCTGACCGCCGTCGCTGAAGACCACGATGCCCGAGACGGGCGCGCTTCGCTCGTCGCGGATCACTTGGGCCAGCGCCTGGCCGAGCCGGGTTTCCGAGCCGGACGGGGCCAGCGACTTGTTCCAGTCGATGTTCTCCGCGTTGGGTTCCTTGGACTCGTCGCCATCGGACTCCTTCGGTTTGCCGGCTTCCGACTTTTCGGCCGGCTGGGAGCTCAGCTTATTTAGCGAAACAACCGGTTGCAGGTCCTCGGCGAATCGCATGACCACAACGTCGTGGGTCTTGCGGAGTTTCTTTAGCAAATCGCTCTTTTCCAGCGTTGCGGCAACCTGACCCGCGCGGTTCGACGTACCGGCAGTGGCTTTAGCGTCAGTGCCTTTGGTAACCGCGTCGGTCAGGCCCATGCTGAGGCTGGTGTCGACAAGCAGCAGGGCCCTGGAGTTGCGCACCACTTCGCGCTCGGTGCGCCATTGGGGTTGGAGATAAAGGATCAGCAGTCCCAGGATGGTCGCCGTGCGCAGCGCGGTTAGGAACCATCCGAGCAGGCGTCCCAATTCGACGGCGTCGCGACGGTACATCCAGCGGACGAACAGCATGATCGCCAGACAGACGCCGATCGGCAGTATCCAATCGGCGTTGGATTGAATGCGTCCCCACTCGAACGTCGTTCGCGTCACGCCATCGGCGGCAAATAGTAAGGAGGTAAAAGTCATGCGGCACCTCCTTTCTTTCGCCCCAAGCCAGAGGGCGGATGATAGCTGGCCGACCAGGCTAGAATCTGTTCGCCGATTAGCAGCAGGATCAAAAAGATCAACAGGGCCTGACTGAGGTTGTAGCCGGCCAACTCGTGGGCCGCGTATTGGAAGACGGCCGCTTGTGCGTATTCGTAGGGCACGCCTTCCAGCCGGGTGGCCAATTGCGTGCCGTCGGTAGTCGTGAGATCGCCCTCTTCGGCCGCCACGTTAAAAGCGAAAGAGCGGGTTTCGGCCTGGTCGGCGGTCGTGGTCAGCCGGGCTTCGTAAACGCCGGCGGCGTCGGTCTCCGTCAGGCTGGCGGCCAAAGGGCCGTCGGGCGTGGGCGCCGCGTCGATAGTGGCCGTGGCGGCGGCCGCGTCGTTGGGCGTGGCAAAGCGAACTTGCGGCTTGTATCGGGCCGGATCGAACTCCAACCGCAATGCCGTGCCCACCACGCGAGATATCTCCTTCGACGGCCGCTCCGACAAATACGATTGCAACTCCTGCACGACGACTACGAAGCTGGGATTGTTCCGGGCCCAATTGTTCCAAAGCGGGGCGGCGCTGGTTAGGAAGGCCACCACGCGACCCTCGCCAAAACGATGCTCGACGGCCAAGGGGTCGCCGTTG
>CAZDHN010000568.1:0-4477 GCA_964505115.1 uncultured Planctomycetaceae bacterium | reverse complement strand
CTGTTCAAATACCATTCTCCCGGAGAATCAAGTGCCTCGAAGTAGTTCTCCACGGTGTAGCGTTGATGCTCGTCGAAACGGCCGAAAACCCAGCCCGTATTGGTGAAGGTAACAATCCTCTTGTCCAGATCCAAATCCTTTACCCAGTGTAGGGTGGCGATCCACGAAGAAAAAGCTCGGACCATGACGTCGTCCAGATTGTCCCACTTGGCGAAGTCGCCGTCATTGAATCGCAGACTGCTTCGGGGCTCAGGCAGCGACCTGGACCTTCCCGCGGTTCGCAAGTACGTCCGGGCGCGCGGACGGCGGGCGCCGGCAACGAACATTTGGTTGAAATAGAGTTGGCCGCTGGCAACTTTGGGTAGGTGAGCGCGCCACAGCGGTCGTTTTTCGCCGGGGACCTTGCGCCAGCCGGTAACCGTCATGCCCCCGCTCAGGATCGGCACTTCTCCCGGGTGAGCTTGATACGTGAGGGGGCAGGCCGAGGTGCCGGAGTCTTCAGGAGTGAAAACCAGCGTCTCCGCAAGGCGGTAGACTCCTCCCCGGATATTGACGACCAAGCCGTCCGGAGCCGGATGGGCGGAGCGGAACTTGCGGATAGCGTCCCGTGCCCGCCCAACCGTTGCGAAAGGCCCGTCATTTCCATGGGCCGCGGGTTCTGGATGCCGTCCGCTCCAGGCGTCATTTCCGTTCGGCGCAACGTAGTATTGTTCGCTGGCCGCACCGGCCGTCGCCAGGCAGACACAAAGCGAGCAGATCATGGCAAGCAGATACATTTTCATTCTCCTACCTCACTTTCAAGGTTACGGCCACGGGTGAAATGATAGGAAATTTGATTTTAGACAGACCTGACCAATGCGCCGTGTTTGTCGCTTCCCCATGCCAGTGCCCTTGCCGCTTCGTTCCTGATCACTGTGTTGGTCCACCGAGTCTTGATAACCCGTCTAGGTGACAGTGGGTGGACGCGCAACCACCCAGAAGAGCCGCCGGATCTCGCTGGACCACCACACCGGGAGCAGTTTGATCGGGCGGTCCGTTGGTTGGGTGGTCAATTCGGCATTACCAACGGAACTCCCCGGCCAGGTCGATATCCCGAGTGATCTTGCGGCTGCCGGGCTGGATGGTAATTTCCAACTCGGTCTTGGTGTTGTACTTTTCGGGGATGTATTGTTCCATGGGCGGTCCACCGACGTTGTCGAACTGGTGGGCAAGCGAATTGTCGTCGGCGGCACGTTTCGAGTCGATGCGCTGCGCCGTGATCTCGATTTGATATGATCCCACGGGAACGCCCCCCCTGCCGTCGACCACATAGGCGCCGTCGGTAATCTCGGCCCCGGATATCGGTGCCTTGGTATCCTTGGTGGGCACGAAGCGGATACGGCCCTTTTCCAACGGCTGGCCCTGGTAGGTGATCTTTCCGGTGACGACCGCACGTTCGGGGCCGTCACCAGCGCATCCGGCCACCATGGCCGCAAGCATTGCGCAGCAGACAATCGCAGCCCTGGCCGTACAACGTGCGCATCGGCTCGCCGGCAAACGGCCCCAGGTTTCGCGAGTGGACGGATTACTCTTCATGCTGCCCTTAGCGATGCCATGGGTGATTACTTTTCCACAAAATCCGCTTCTTGAATGCCCAGATGCACGTTGGAACGGTTGCGCGTGGTGATCCACAACTGGCCGGACTTGCGCTCCAGGATATACGGATAGCAGACCTCTCCGCCGCTGGCGCGGATGATCACAACCGGTTTGGTCCACGTCTTTCCGTCGTCTTCCGAGAAGGCCAGCGACAGTTCGAGACGTTGCCAACTGACGTCCACGCGTTGGTGGTGGCTGAGCTGATCGCGCCCGCCGGAACCGCGGATCGGCTCTTTTCCTTCCAGGGCGAGGCGGTTCCACATCAGGGCCAGGCGTCCGCTTGCCAGGCGGATCAGGTAGCCCGGCGCGTTGCTGGCGTCGATCTTGCTCGGGCCGATCATGCGCCAGGAGAGCCCGTTGTCGTCCGAGTATGCCTTCCAGAAGTAGTCCCGCGTGGTGCGCATGAACATCAGCAGCCGGCCGTCGGATAGTTGGGCGACCGTGCCTTCAAACGCTCCGTCTTCAAAGCCGCGTCCGCCGATATCGATGACGTTGCTTTGCTTCCACGTCTTGCCGTTATCGCTGGAGACGTAGGTACACTGCCCGTGTCGACCGGGATCGAGGAGCATGCGTTGAACGGGCACGACGATCTGTCCGCTTCGGGTCTGGATCATGTTGATCAGCGCGCCGCAATAACCCTCGAATATCTTTTGGCGATCGACCCAGGTCTTGCCCCCGTCCAGGCTTCGAATGGTCCACACGGCCCGGCGTCCGCCTTCGGGCGGCTGAGCCTTGACGGCGTCCCATCCCCTGACGATCGACCGTTGCGTGGAGAAGTCCATGTAGACGAGCACAATCACGCCGTCGCGCGTTCTTAGCAACAAGCCGGCGCTTGGAATCCCCGGCTTTGGGCCGTTGTAGATCGTCCGCGGCGCGGACCAGGTTTTGCCTTGGTCCTTGCTGGTGATCACAAAGTTGTTTCCCACGGTCAACAGGCTGCCGTCGTCCAACTGGACGAATTGGCCCGGTTTGTTCAGGGGCAGCACCTTCGCGCGCGGTTCAAACCAGAGTTCCCGCTCCGCTCCGCTCGCACCGCCACGCGCCAGAAGTGTCAGCAGGATCAAGGTGGTCAACGCGAGTTTGCCGTTCATAATCAATACTCCTTGAGGCGAGGGGCGAGGGGGCGAGGGGCGAGTAATCCCGGCCCCTCGTCCCGCGGGTATCGTTGTTCGGGACCTTCTCGACGGGATCATTTCGTACTGGTTGGTTTGCGGACCGGGTCCACTTCCAAGAGGAACTGGTTCTTGTCGTCGGTCAGCGATGGGACATGTGTACCCCACCGCCAGCCGCCTTTCGGCGGTGAAAGTGGACCGGTTGCGGGCTTTTTGAGGTAGGGCGAGAAGGTCCTGACCTGGACGGTTTTGCCGTCCGGGAGGAATTCCAGCAGGCGCAAGTATCCCTCGGGCGGATCGTGATAGGCGGCCATCATCTCGTGTACCTTCTGGCCGTGCTGGCCGACGCTCGTCTGCCGCGCCCCGTTGTTCAGGTGGCCGCTGAAGACCATCCGCACATTGGCATGTTTTGAGATCAGTTTCTGCCACAATTGTTCGCCGTCATTAACATTCGCGCTGCCGTCGTGTGGGGCGCTGAAGCCGTAGGATTTACAGTGCGGGCTGACCTTCTGACGGGTTCCCTTGGTTGCCCAGTCGTATCGGGTGCCGTCCTTGTAGGTATAGGCATGGGTCACGATCAAGGCTGTCCGGCCGGAATGTTGCGAGAGGACGCCGTCGGCCCAGGCGACGGCTTCATTTCTCGGGCCCCACTCCAGGGCCACGATGATATAATCCGTGCCGCCGGCGCTGAACAGGTGATAGTTGTTTTCCGTCTTGCCCGGCTCAAACACACCGCCGAAGGTGGGCATTGATTTGTACCGCGAGACAGGGAAGAAGTCGTTCAAGAAGGTGTCGCGAGTTGGCGAATTGCGAAACGGGCCCCAGCGGTCGTGATCGTGGTTCCCCGTGGTTAAAGAGTAAGGGATGCCCGCTTTGTCCAGAATGGCCATCGCGTCGGAAGCGACCTGCCAGGCTGGGACCTTGTTGGGAGGAGTCACCGTGGCCGTGTTGCCGCTGGTGATGTCGCCTTCGTGGAGGACGAACTTGATGTTGCGAGCCTCCTTGTTGTCGGCTATCCACCGAGTCATGACGCGGAAGATGACCAAATCCGGATCCCAACGCGTGTCGGTATAGCGTTGGGTATCGGGCAAAACAACCAAGGTCCAGGAGCCGGGAACCCAAGGCAAGGCGGAGGCGAGGGGCGAGGGGCGAGGGGCGAGTAATCCCGGCCTCTCGTCCTTCAATGGAGGTTCCGCGGACGTTCCCACCGCTGCCATCAGCACCCCAAGCAGCACGATCGAAACAGGCCAAGCTCTCAGGCAAAACGGACGGTTTGGATTCACGGCAATTTTCAACGGTTGACTCCATTTGAAAGGCTAAAAGGATACAGCCGAAATAGTTTCCCCGCCGGCTCGGGTGGTCAGTCGTTTCAGCGTGAGGGAATCGATGTTTTCCGAGAGGAATTGGACGCTCCCGTCACCCAACACGAAGTGGCATCCGCCCGGGTGGTAGCTGGAGAAGTCCGTTGAATGGTGGACGGTAAGGGTTCCGCCGCCGACGGCGGTGAACGGCCCGTTGATACCGTTGGCCGTATCGTTGATGTTCCACGATATCCAGAACCTTGAGACGTGTGATCCGGAACCGCCCCCGGTGACCTCACCGATCATCAGCGTGTTGCTGCTGCCGTCGGTCACGTGGGCGATCCGGCAGGATTGACGTTCGGCCATCATCCCGTCCGCCAGTGTGTATTGCAGCGGCCACCAGTTCCCCCCGTCGCAGGTGAACTCCTC
>CAZDHN010000567.1:0-4486 GCA_964505115.1 uncultured Planctomycetaceae bacterium | reverse complement strand
CCGGGCAAGAAATAACTGTCCGATGTCCCCTCGCCCCAGCGGGGAGAGGGTAGGGCTACGTCACCCCTAAAGTTTCGGGTGAAGGGCCTTCAGCTTGACCGAGGAACCGCATGGGAGCAAGTCGACTGTTTTCTAGGGAACACTAATCTTCGCTAATCGACACTAATACGAAAGCAATTAGCGAAGATTAGCGTCGATTAGTGTTCCTTTCTGTTCTCTTGACCAGACGCGGCGGTCGTGATCTGAATCTTATCCGTGGTTTCCTCGGAGTGTGCGAATTACCGGAGATACCCACTCGAATCTTTAGGTTTGACAGAGCACTAGCCCGCATTTCTCGCCAGCCATCTACTGCGAGTCCGGAACTCCAGCCGTGGCTTCTTTGTGTGGCGGCTCGGTCGGTCGGGCACAAGCCGGCCAGTTCACCGGCCGGATCAAGAAGCTTGGCGAATAGGCAAAGTTTCGGGAATGTGCCTGTTGTTCCACGGTCCACTTGGGCGCTGACCTGAAAAGCATCGCGACAAGTCTTCTGCTCGTCCAAGAAGCGGCGATGAATTACCGCACTCCAAATATTCGCTTGTTTGGGGCTCAAACAGCCCTTACAGATAGCCTAGAAGGACAAGGCTATCATGGCGTTGGGTGTCATCATCTGCCAGCCGGCGGCCATACCCCCTCCCTGCGCGGCGCAACTCCTTGAAACGACCGGCCTACGAAATGAAATTGCTAAGCGCCGTCGTCGATTCGACCGACACAAACAGTATGCCCCGCATTCTTGTTGAACCCTGCATGACCAGAGCATGAGGACGAGGGCCGGCTTCTCGGTGAATTCGGTCCAAAACCGCGTGTTGGTCATGAGGGTGTCAATGGTGCATGCGAGCACACCGAGTACCCAGGATCAAGACACCCCCGACCGTATTTAACCGAGCGTCGCCAGGCGACGTAAGGTATCCCGCGCGGTTGGGGCGTCGGCGGTTTTGAGCGAGCGATAGCTGGCAGCCCTCGCCCGATTGGCGAACGTCGGCCTTCACGGGCAGACGGCAGCGCATTATAGTCCCTGCGCTGCCTCAGCCTTCTCGCATCGATCTGCCTGTCGCGATTTCGTTCGGCGCTGCATGTTGCGGACGGGCATGGTTTTCAGACAGGTTCACAGGAGGACGAGTGATGAGGCGCAATGGATGGCATTTATTGGCGGCACTTGCCGTGTTGGGGTTATTTGCGGCCCCGGCGGCAGCGCAGGACATTTATGGGTCGACGGCGTTAACGAGCGCGCCGAACATGGCCAAGCGAGTTAGTCAGCTCGAAGCTGAATTGGCCGAGCTTCGCGCGGCGGTTGACGGCGGCGGGGCGGGCATGATGCAGTGTGATCGGCAGTACTCCGGCGTGGTTGCCGACGTCGAATACCTGCGGTTGTGGGCCCGACGGAGTGGCCTCAACGCCGGTATCGACATGACAGGCGCGGACCGGAACCTCAACTACGACTACGACGATGACAACGCTTTTCGGGTATCGTTGGGCTACCGGTTCGAGTCGGGTTGGGACGTGGTTTTCGCCTACACCTACTTCAATACCACCGGTGCGTCGGGTGATATCGCGGCCCTGGTGCCGGTCGTTGGAGCCAGTGTCGTCAACGGCCAGGCCGCTCTCGACTATAACGTCCTCGACCTCGAGTTCGGACGTTGGCGTTGCATCAACCCCAACACCGACCTGCGGATGTTCGCCGGCGTACGCTACGGCATCATCGATCAGGTGGCGGTCAGCACGATCACGCCCGGCGCGGGTGTGATCAACACCCGGATGACGAACTTCGTCGACGCCATCGGCCTTCGCGCCGGTGGCCAGTTCAATTGGAGAGTAAGGGACAACATCAGCGTGTTCGGTAAAGCCGGTGCCGGCATCATGGTCGCCGATGCCTCGAACAGCTACAGCATCGTCAGCACGGCCGGTGGCGTGGCCAGCGCCGCCTATACGGATTCGCCAATCCAAGCCGCGCCGACTCTGGAGGCTTCCATTGGTGGAGCTTGGCGATCTGATGGCTTCGAGTTGGCCATCGGTTACGAGTTGACGCAGTGGTTCAACGTCTCGGCCATGCCGCCGGCTGTCGCGGCGCTCCCGATGACAACTGCAATCAACGGGTCCGAAGACCTGCTGGTCGACGGCCTGTTCATCAGGGCTGGCTGGAACTTCTAAAGACTTTCCAGCGTCCGTTGCTTGATCGATTGAGAACCGCGGCGCGGCCCCCTCGGCGGGGGTCGCGCCTTTTTCTCTGCGCCATGGTGTAGACTCCCATGCGCAAATCGTAACCCGAAGCGTCAGCGAGGGATACCAATAATCTCCGTTCGTCCCTCGCTGACGCTTCGGGTTACTAACGGTTGCTGGCTGACGGGCCTTAGCGCGTGGACGACTTCGAGACCGAACCGTTGCTTCCGTTCAGCGCGGCCGCTTGCAGAATCGCTTCGAGGCGAACGGGCTCCAGGCCGTTACCCTCGATGCGGACTTCGCCGGCCTTGACCGCGTGCCCGACGGCAACGCGGCGCAACGCCAAGTCGCGAAAAGTCTCCGAGTTCAAGTGGAAGGTGGCCGTGCTCTTCGAGCTTAGGCCCGACTTGGCGGCTACCAGGCGGCCATCGTCCAGCATCAGTTCCCATTGACCGCCACCCGGCCCGTTCACTTGCAGTCCCAGGCGGGCGGCGTTGTCGGCCGACTCGGGCAGCGTCAGGCGGGCGTTGAGCAAAGCGTCGAGGTGCTCGTGAACGTCGAACCGCGGCTTGAGCGGGCGGGGCTTCGGCCGGCCGAAATTCGTCATAATGGCGAATTCCGCCGTGCGCATCAGCATTTCGTTGCTTATGTCGGGACAGGGCAGATGAGGAGCCGCCGCATTGAGATTCGTGCAATCGAAGTTCGGATCGTCTCGCAAATACGCCCGATAAATCGCCAATTCCGAACTAAAGGTGCTTTCGAACCACTCGCCGTCGCAACGACAGGCGTCGTCCGGGCTGGCCAGCGTCGAATAGGTTTCAACGGCCTCTTGAATCACCGCGGTCATGTCGGCCACGCGAGTGGGCGATGGCGAGGTGAGGTGGTAGGTTTTGCCGTGGTGCTCCGGTCGGCTGTAGAGGTGGGTAATCGCCGCCGAAACCCAGTCGACCGGGACGAAGTTCTTTCGCTCCGGACCGCCGAGCCCCAACTCGGCCATCAAGGGCGCGCCGCCGGTAGCGCCGAGCACAACCTTGCTGACCAGGGCGTGCGCGAGCTTCAGCATCGCATAGAAGCCGTGGAAGGTCGTCGTGTAACCGGTACGGGAATCGCCCACGATAATGGAAGGCCGGTAGAACGTTGGCGCGTCGAGGAAATCGGCGTCGTGAATCGCTTGCTCCGCCTCAACCTTGCTCCGTTCGTAGTCGTTGCCCATCTCCTGGCCGATGTCGAGTTCGTTCTCGAAAACCCGATCTTCTCGCATGCCGCAAACGTAGGCCGTGGAAACGTGATGGAATTTGCGAATTCCAGCCACGCGGCAAAGTTCCAGTACCCGGCGGGTTCCGTTCACGTTGGACAGCCAGGGTTCCGAATTGCGGTCGGTGGAATAGAAGGTGAGGCTGGCGGCGTTGTGGATCAGCGAATCACAGTGCTGCGATATCCATTCAATGCTCGGCGAGTCAAGGTCCAAGTCGACTTCGGAAAGGTCTCCCTCCAGTACGACTGGACGAGGCAGCGCCTGCCCCAGGTCTTCTTCCCAACGGGCAAGAATAGTCTCGATTCGCTGCTTCGCCGACTCCTGCTTGCTAGGCCTCGCAAGCACGGCCATCTGCTGGCCGACGAGCAAGCCGTCTCTAAGCAGATACGATCCGAGCAGTCCGGTAGCCCCGGTCAAAAGGTGGTACGACATTTCTTCTTGTGATTTAGAACCCAGTGATGTTACTCCAGACGCCGTTTCAAATAAACAGCGGTATCCGGCAAGGCGTGCGCCCCCGCACCCAAGCCAAGGTCCTTGTCCCTAGCCATCCGTGCGACGGTTACCTACGCCGGTATGAACAGGCGTGGAATGTCCAACTACCCAGCTTAACAACCGAGGCACATGCCAGTCAAGGTGCCAGACCGCCTAATGCCTTAGAAAATGGCACGAACCACACTTCTGGCTGGAATGAGAATAGACTGTCGCAATATGTTCGCCAAACCACGTCAAGCAAGGACGGTGACACTTCAGCAACGCGAAGTGGTTCGGCAAGAGCGGCAATCGAGGCAGCCTTGGTGGACTAGGGGAATAGCGAGCAACCTTGCTATTTTGCCATCTATTGCCACTTCCATGCTGGCTGATCGGGGGCTCAAAGCTAACGGATGCCGGCGAATAGCAGCCAAAAAGCTTGACTCCGGTCCTGAAGGGAGTAGAATGGACCTATCGAGCGGCTCGGCTAACAAACGGCTCCTGCCCGTTGAGACAAATGAGGTTCATCCGGTTGAAGCGTAGCTGGGCCACGGGATCGCCAACATTAGG
>CAZDHN010000566.1:0-4500 GCA_964505115.1 uncultured Planctomycetaceae bacterium | reverse complement strand
CCTCCGCGCCGGTCAGCGAACTGGTCAGATCGAAATGCATCAACTGCTTCTCGGTGGTCTACCTGTCGATATTGGCAGTCCACTTCTCGGCCACCAGCGGCTTCTCGTGCGACAACTTCTTAATGCCGGGCCACCTAGTGAACGGGGCGGGGCTTGGCCGGGTGAAGCAGTAGACGTCCTGAATCTCCGACGGCGCCTTGCCGTCGATCAGCACGGTAGCTGTCCCCAACTCGGCCGTGCCCAACTTGGCCTCTTTGCCGTGGGCAGCAATCGCGTCTATCCGATTGCCCTCGAAGCTGATTTCCAAGCTGCCATCCCCGCCACGCTTGACGTCGGGACCGTCCGCCGGAATATCCCGAGCCAGATCCTTCCAAGTGTCTTTGGAAAACTTGGGATCGTAGCGGAAGTAGGGCTTCATCAGCGCGGCCATCAGCCGGGCGCCCCGGTCGTTGTGATGAACCCAACCGTGGAGCAAGTCGCTGGGGCAGAGCTTGTTCCGCAGGCAGTACTTCTTCCACCGGAGCCGAATCTCGGCCAACTCGCAACCGCACTCCTTCGACACGCGGCGGATCATCGTGGCCCGAAGCTCGTCGGCCTCGCCCCGCGCCCGGGGATCGTCGATCGGCACGTCGCGTCCCAGGTCCACCGGCCAGCGGTAATGCCCGGTCCAAAGCAGCACCTCGGCGGCCGTCCGCTGGCGAGTTCGCTTGATGATCTCTTCCCACTCGCCCGTCTTCACGCCGCCGTAGACGTGGAAGATCATCAGGTCGGGATAGAACGGGTAGAGGTCGAACTCGGCCGTGTGGATCAGAGCCGGCGCGCCGAACCCGCCAATCGCCCGATTCTCGATCACCAGATCGGCGTGAGGATACTTCCGCTTGAGATAGTCGGCCACCTCGTGCGCCCACTTGCCGGCCGTTACCGACTGGCCGTAGAAGAGAATCTTCACCCGGTTGCGGTGCTCGGGCGTGCTGGTCGCCAGCAACGTCATCGTGCGTTGGATCTTCGAGCCGATCCGTTCGATATTTTCCGGCGGGTCGGGCTGCTTGAACTCGCTGGGCTCGGCCGATTCGGCAGGCGAACCGATCAGCAGGCACGTTGCGAGTAGGGTGGCTTGAAGGATCAGCGTTGTTCTCATGGCGGGCTCCTAAAGCGGTGTGTTACTAGTGCTTTGTATCAGCTTGCTTGGCGGGTTGTTGCGGGGTGCCACTGCTGGCTTGCCCAGCAGTGTTTTTGCGGCAAGTGTGCTCCGCACTGCTGGGCAAGCCAGCAGTGGCACCCGTCACCGTGGCAGGCGGCTGAGCGCGGCGATTGTACTTCGCACTGCTGGACAAGCCAGCAGTGGCACCCATCGTCGTGGCTATTGCTGAGTTCCAGTCTAGCAGATCCCGGCGACCGATGGAACGGTCTCCCCGAAAACGGGCCGGCGGGCTACAATGCGCGTGGAGCAATCTTACCGTGGCAGGGAGGGTCGAGCCATGAAGTTTCCGGGGCGTCCATCGAGGGTTGCATTGATTGTGCGGAGACCAATAATTCCGCTTGTGGCGGCCGTCGTTTGCCTGGCCGGATGCCAGGGCGATGATGTATCCAATGAGCTGCCAAGCCAACAGCCCGACCGGACGGCAAATCAGGCCGTACCGACCGAAACCTTCGACGCTGCCCGGCAGCCGGCCGTCGCCGGAATGTTCTATCCGAGCGACAAGAAAGAGTTGGCTCGCGACATCGATCGCTATCTGGCCGAGGCGAATCCCGACCCGGTGAAGAATCTCCGCGGGCTGATCTGCCCACACGCGGGCTACCGTTTCTCGGGCCCAACGGCCGCGTTCGGTTACAGGTTGTTGGATATGCGTCCCGGTCGGACGGTGATTGTGATGGCGCCGTCGCACTATGCCTCGTTCGACGGGGCGTCGATTCCCGACGTGCCGGCCTACCGCACGCCGTTTGGCGACATCCCCCTTTCGCCCAAGGCGGCCAAGCTGGCCAAGACCGATCCGTTTGTCGTCAACCCCACCTGCCGAGTTAATCGCCCCGCCTGGTGGCGCAAAGCGCCCAAGGACCTTCCGCCGTTCGGCGAAGACACGCCGCACAGTTGGGAGCATTCGCTGGAAGTCCAACTACCGTTTCTACAACGGACGGCGGTAAGCTTCTCGCTGGTGCCGATTGTCTTCGGAAAGGTCGATCCGCAAGCGGTCGCCGAAGCGCTGATGAAGTATCTCGATGAGAACGCGCTGCTGATCGCAAGCTCCGACCTGAGCCACTTCCACCCCTACGAGACGGCCAGGCATCTCGACTCTTCCTGCATTCGGGCCGTTTGCAGCCTGGACACCAAGTGGATGGCGAGCGAGGAGGCCTGCGGCAAGGGGCCCATCCTGGCGATGATGTACGTCGCCAAGAAGAAAGGCTGGAAGGCCAGGCTGCTCGATTACCGCAACAGTGGTGATATAAACAGTGGTGATATAAACAGTGGTGATATAAACAGTGGTGATATAAACAGCGGCGACATAACGGGCGACAAGAAGGGCGTGGTCGGCTATGCGGCCATCGCCTTCTTCGAACCCGACGGGACCGAGTCGGCCGAACAACCGAAGCAAGAGCGGCCGGATACATACAACGACGCGCAGCGGAAGTCGCTCCTCGAGTTGGCCCGACGGACGCTGACCGATGTCGTTACGCTCGGTCGGCTGCCGGAAGTCGACGCGGCCAAGGTCGACGAGAAGCTGAAGCAGACCCGGGCGTGTTTCGTCACGCTCACCGAAGGCGGCCAATTGCGCGGCTGCATCGGCAGCATCTTCCCGCGCGAGCCGCTCTATCAATCGGTGATTCATAATTGCCAAAGCGCCGCCACCCGCGACCCGCGCTTCCCGCCGGTCGGAACCGACGAACTCGACAAGCTGAAGATAGAAATCAGCGTGCTGACGGTGCCGTCGCGATTGGAATTCAAGACACCCGACGAGCTGCTGGCCAAGCTGCGCCCGAACGTTGACGGCGTGGTGCTGCGCGTCGGCGGTCGCCAATCGACCTACCTGCCGCAGGTTTGGGAGCAATTGCCCGGCAAGGAACAGTTTCTCGACCGCCTGGCGATGAAGGCCGGCCTACCGCAGTCGGCCTGGCGGAACCCCGACACGCTGATCCTCGTTTACCAGGCGGAAGCGTTCGAGGAAGCCAAAGAAGCTAATAGACAGGATTATTGATTCTTGCATAGCTAATGCGCGACTCAAGGGGGTCCCGCCAGGGAACCGGGCTTCGCCCTGGATCATTGGCTATGCAAGGGTCAATAACAAGATTGACCGGATGGATTCTCGAAAGTGACAATGCCCAACAGCGACGGCCGCCGAGTTCTGTTTCTCGCCGTTTGTGCGCTGGGCGTTTCGGCCGTCGTTACGCAGTTGACCCTGATGCGGGAGATGCTTTGCGTCTTCTCCGGCAACGAACTGGTGTTGGGCATCGTGTTGGGTAACTGGATGCTGCTGACCGGCATCGGGGCGACGCTCGGCCGCTCGGCTGCCCGGCTTCGACGCCCCTTGGACTGGCTCCTGGCCGCGCAAATCGTCGTGGCGATTCTCCCGCTGGTCGACGTCTTCCTGCTCCGCACGCTGCGCGGCCTGGTCTTCATCCGCGGCGCCGAGGTCGGCGTGACGGGCACCGTGACAAGCTGCTTCGTCGTACTGGCGCCTTACTGCCTGGTGGTCGGATACCTGCTAACGCTGGCCTGCCGCGTGCTCGATTCGGGAAAGCGGCCCGAAAGCATCGGCCGCGTCTATTTCCTCGACAGCATCGGCGACGTGGCGGGCGGGTTGCTCTTCAGCTTCGTGTTGATTTACTGGTTCGACCACTTTGGCATCCTCTACTTTCCCGCCCTGTTGAACCTGCTATTGGCCGGGCTGGTGGCGATACGCTTCAAGCGCCGGGCGCTGTTGGCTGCCACGATAACAGCCGCCGTCGCGCTGGTCGGAGTAATTTGCACCTGCGACCTGGACGACATCTCGGCACGTATCGAATACGCCGGGCAGGAGATCGTCCATAAGGGCAACTCGCCGTACGGCAATCTGATCGTTACCCGATCGGCCGGACAGTACAACTTCATCGAGAACGGCGTTGTGCTCTTCTCGACCGACGACCCGGCCCGGGTGGAGGAGACGGTCCACTACGCAATGGCCCAGCGGCCCGACGCGCGTTGCGTGCTGCTGATCTCCGGCGGCGTGTCGGGCACGGCCAAGGAGATACTGAAGTACGCCAGCGTCGAGCGGGTGGATTACGTCGAGCTCGACCCGGCCGTGATCGGCGTGGGGCGGAAATACTTGCCGGAGAACCTGGCGGACGAGCGGATTCACGTAATCAACAGCGACGGCCGGCTCTTCGTCAAGCAGACCGACGACTGTTGGGACGTAGTGATTCTCGACGTGCCCGACCCGTCCACCTCGCAAATCAACCGCTTCTACACCCAGGAGTTCTTCCAACAGGTCAAAGGCAGGCTGACCGACGGCGGCGTGTTGTCGTTAT
>CAZDHN010000565.1:0-4502 GCA_964505115.1 uncultured Planctomycetaceae bacterium | reverse complement strand
CACGCTGGAACGATTGAGCGACGCCCGGGCGAGAGACGCCAAAATATACGGAGAGATTGTCGGCTACGCAATGAACAGCGATGCCCACGATTTCGTGCTCCCACTACCCGAACGCCAGACACAGTGCGTTGGGCTCGCGCTGGATCGGGCGGAACTCAACCCGGACGAGATCGACATCGTCAGCACGCACGCCACGGGCACAATGTCGGGCGATGTTCAGGAATGCCAGGCGCTTCGAGATATCTGGCCGGAGCCGGGCCAAACACTATTGAACAACACGAAGAGCTTCATCGGCCACGCGATGGGCGCGGCCGGAGCACTCGAACTGGCCGGCAACCTACCCGCCTTCGCCGACCGCGTTTGCCACGCCACAATCAATCTGGACAACCCGGATCCCGAATGCGAGGTGCCGGGCCTGGTCGCCAACCAACCGCGGCAAGGCGACAGAGTTGACTATATTTTGAACAATTCCTTCGGCATGCTGGGTATCAACTCAGTTGTTGTAGTAGGACGGATTTAAGGAACACTACGGAGGAGACCATCATGATTGCCGACGACATCAGGCAAGCCATTGTCGATATTCTTTCCGATATCACACCCGACGACGATCTGACCGAATTGAAGGAAGACGTCGCCTTCGCCGAGCAACTCGACCTGGACAGCATGGATTTTCTGGATATCGTCATGGAACTGCGGAAGCGTTACCGCATCCAGATACCGGAAGAAGACTACCCGAAGCTCGCCAGCATGAAGAGCACCGTCGAATACCTCGAGCCGGTAATGAAGGAACTTTGATTGTAACCGGGCCCCGTGGTCGCGGCACCGCAAGCCACCTGTCCATTCCGTTAACCGCGACCGCCGGTCGGAACTTTGCAGTTCTCAGCCATGTACGACACAGTTATCATTGGTGCCGGCATGTCGGGGTTGGCGGCCGGTATACGCCTGGCACACTTCGAGCAGCGCGTCTGTATCCTCGAACGCCATAACGTGATCGGAGGACTCAACTCCTTCTATCGCCAGGGCGGGCGGAATTACGACGTCGGGCTGCACGCCGTCACCAACTTCACGCCCAAGGGCACCAAGCGCGGCCCCTTGGCCCGATTGCTGCGCCAACTCCGCTTGGGTTGGGACGAGCTTGGGCTGATCCCGCAGGTCGGCTCCGAGGTGGCCTTTCCAGGCGTGCGGCTGAAATTCTCCAACGACCTCGAACTGCTTACCTCAGAGATCAACCGGCACTTCCCCCGGCAAAAGGATAACTTCCAGCGGCTGCTGAGCCAGGTGGTCGATTACGACCAACTGGGCGCCGCCGGCTCCGATCGGTCGGCCCGCGCGGTGGTGGGCGGGTTCATCGACGACCCGCTGCTGGTCGACATGCTCTTCTGCCCGCTGCTCTATTACGGCAGCGCCCGGGAACACGACATGGACTTCAACCAGTTCAGCATCATGTTCCGCGCGATCTTCATGGAAGGGCTGGCCAGACCGTTGGCCGGTGTTCGGCTGATCCTCAAAAAACTGGTCAGCAAGTTCAAGGCGCTGGGTGGCGAGTTGCGCTTGCGCACCGGAGTCAACCGGATCGCCGTCAAGGAGGGCGCGGTCGAAAAGGTCGTGCTCGATAACGGCACCGAGTTGGAAACCCGACGCGTGCTCTCCTCGGCCGGCTGGCGCGAGACGATGCGGCTTTGCGACGGCGACGATCAACCGGCCGAGCAGCCGGCGGGCAAGCTTTCGTTCATCGAAACGATTTCCGTCCTCGACACCGAGCCCCGCGCGATGGGACACAAACAAACGATCGTCTTCTTCAACGATTCGGAAAAGTTCCATTACGAGAAACCCGACGCACTGACCGACCTGCGCAGCGGCGTAATCTGCTCGCCGAACAACTTCGTCTACGACCAACCGCTGGCCGAAGGCGTGATGCGAACCACCGCCCTGGCTAATTTCGACCGTTGGGCCGAGCTCGACGAGGAGTCTTATCGGCTGGAGAAGCTTCGCTGGTACGATCGAGTCGTGGCCTCGGCCGTCCGCTTCGTGCCCGACTTCCGCAGCGCCGTAATCGAAACCGATATGTTCACCCCCACCACGATCCGCCGCTTCACCGGCCACGAAGACGGGGCGATCTACGGGGCGCCCAAGAAGCGATACGACGGCCGAACGCACCTGGATAACCTCTTCATCTGCGGTACCGACCAGGGAATGGTCGGAATCATCGGCGCCATCGTCAGCGGAATCACCATCGCCAATCAACACCTGCTGAAAGCCTGACCGAAACCTCGCACCCTCAACCTCCCCGCCCGTCAAATCGCCACACTATCAACTATCAACTATCAACTATCTACTATCTACTACAGTAATGCCAAGCGACCCACTCAAAGACGCCCGCGACCAGTACGACGTTATCGTGATCGGTGCCGGGTTGGGCGGAATGACGGTGGCCAACACGCTGGCCCGATCGGGCAGGTCAGTGCTGCTGTTGGAGCAGCATCACAAGCTGGGCGGCCTGGCAACCTGGTTCCGCAGGCCGGGTGGGCACATCTTCGACGTCTCGCTGCACGGGTTCCCCTTCGGCATGGTCAAGAGCTGCCGCCGCTACTGGAACCGGCAAATCGCCGATTCGATCGTGCAACTGAAGAACATCCGCTTCGACAACCCGATGTTCTCGCTCACCACAACCTTCAACCGGGAAGACTTCTCCCAACTCTTAATCGAGCGGTTCAATATCCCGGCCAAGACGGTCGAGGAGTTCTTCAATACGGCCCGAAAGATGAACTTCTACGACGACCAGCAGATCACCACGCGCGAATTGTTCGAGCGGTTCTTTCCCGGCCGCGAGGATGTCATCCGCCTGCTGATGGAACCGATAACCTACGCCAACGGCTCGACGCTCGAAGACCCGGCACTCACCTACGGCATCGTCTTCTCGAATTTCATGTCCAAGGGCGTCTTCACTTTCGAGGGCGGGACCGATCGGCTCATCGGCATGATGGCCGACGAGTTGAACTCCAGCGGCGTCGACGTTTGCACTCGGGCCGGCGTCGAGCGGATCGAGGTCGAGGGTGGGCGGATATCGGGCGTCACCGTCGGCGGTCGCGCGATCGGCGCCCGGTCGGTCGTCTCCAACTCGAACTTGAAAGGCACGATCTTCAATCTGGTGGGCGAGGAGAAGTTTTCGGACGACTTCATCGAGTCGGCCCGAGCGGTAAGGCTGAACAATTCCAGCACGCAAGTCTACATGGGATTGAAGCCGGGCGAAATGATCGACGAAAGCTGCGGCGACCTGCTGTTCAGCTCAACCGCCGACGCCTTCCGGACCGAAATGCTGCTGAGCCGCGACATCACCAGCCGCACCTATTCGTTCTACTACCCGAGGACCCGGCCGGGCAGCAACCGCTGCCTGGTGGTGGCCAGCACCAACGCCAACTATGGCGACTGGGCCGACCTGCCGGAGGAGGAGTATCAGGCCGGCAAGCAGGATCTGATCGAAACCACGCTCGACTCCATCGCCAAGTACGTGCCCGACATGCGTGAGAAGCTCGATTTCGTCGAGGCGGCCACGCCCAAGACCTTCGAGCGATACACGGGCCATCTCGACGGAGCCAGCTTCGGCACCAAGTTCGAGGGACTGGCGATCAGCCGGGGCCTGTACGAGCAGGTGGCCGGGCTGTATCATGCGGGAAGCGTGGGCATTATCATGTCGGGCTGGCTCGGCGCGGTCAACTACGGCGTAATCGTAGCCAACGACGTCGACGCCTTTTTGATGAGTGACTCCTAGATGTACTCATCACGCTGGGGCGTGATGCGAATTCGTCACCTTTGGGTGCCACTGCTGGCTTGTCCAGCAGTGTATTTGCCTGGTTGGCGCTTCGCACTGCTGGACAAGCCAGCAGTGGCACCCTTTTTAACGGCCAGCTAAACGTCATCCTGAACTGACTCGGAAGACAATAATAAAACCGCACGAGATTCATGAGCAAAGAGCAGATACTTAACGCCATTCCGCACCGCGACCCGTTCCTGTTGATCGACGAGATCGTCGACTGGAGTGATTCGCGGATCGTGTGTACCAAGGTTTTCAGCGGCAAGGAGTATTTCTTCGCCGGCCACTACCCGCACTTCCCGCTGGTGCCTGGCGTGCTCTTGTGCGAGGCTGCCATGCAAGCCGGCGCGGTTCTGCTTTCCAAGCATATGTCCGGCGTCGAGGGCAAGATACCGGTGGCCACGCGGATGAACGACGTGCGTTTCAAGCGGGTTGTCCGGCCCGGCGAGACGATCCGTTTCGAGGTCGACCTGATCGAAAAGGTATCCACCGCCTTCTTCCTCAAGGCCAAGGTAACCGTCGACGGCAAGGTGGCCGTCCGCTTCCAATTCGCCGTCAGCGCCGCCCCAGCCTTCTGAAAGCGGAAAGCGGAACGTTGTTTGCTACCCACTACCCACTACCCACTACCCACTACCCACTATCAACTATCAACTATCAACTATCAACTATCAACTATCAACTATCAACTATC
>CAZDHN010000564.1:0-4511 GCA_964505115.1 uncultured Planctomycetaceae bacterium | reverse complement strand
GAGACCGGACAGAAGGGCGGGACTCGCGTCTCTAGTTTGCAGACCCTGTTTCCACTGGGGCAAGCCCAGTGGGGGTACGCGCTTACGCATGGTATCCATCCCGAAAGTGGCGCTGTCATACTAATCGTCGCTGATTGTTTTCAGATTATTGATTCTTGCATAGCTAATGCGCGACTCAAGGGGGTTCCGCCGGGAAACCGGGCTTCGCCCTTGATCATTGGCTATGCAAGGGTCAATAATCTTCACTAATCTTCGCTTATCGTTTTCAGATTAGTGTCGATTAGCGAGGATTAGTGTTCCCTGAAAGATGATTTCTCACGGCCACTTCGTTTTGATCCGTGTTCAATCCGTGTTCCATCCGTGGCTGAGTTATTCTCGATACGCAGTGCCTGCCCGCGTCTTTCGCCGCGACCACCGGTCGCGGCTCTATACAAGGTATTGGGCCGGAGGGGATCTCACTTCGCGGCGGTCAGGGCGAACTCGAGTTGATTCTCGCCGCCGTCGGCGATGGTCGCTTTGAGGGTGCCCGTCTCGTTGAAGCGGATCGGCACCATCTCGTCGATCTCGCCCATCTGCGGATCGTTCACCTTGCGGCCAGATTTCTGGAAGGCTTGCACTCGAACGACATACTCGCCCGGCATCAGGCCCTTGGCGGCGGGCAAGCGGAACCGGCCCTCCGTAATCGTGCCGCCCGAGCTATTGGCCTTTGTGCCCTCGGCCGGTCGGAAGTTGATCAGGCCGCTGGCCAGCGGCTGCCCGTCGAGCGTCACGGTGCCGATGATCTCCCGCCGGCCGTCGCTTCCCGAGCAACCGGCAAACGCTAATAGACATGCCACAAGCACGAGTGTTATTGATCTTTGCATGATCGATACGCTTCCTTTCTCGATTCGTGCGTCGTTACGAGGCGCTGTTGATTTGAGCGGGCTTGATTTGAGCGGGTTGCGATAATCAACCGACCGTCTTCTTTAGCAACGCAACCGCCCCGGCGGCAACGTCGCGCGTCGCGGTCGGCGTAAAGGGCGGCAGGTCGAGAATCTTGGGGACGACATCGGCAGAATACTCCTTCGCCTTGTGAGCGTTTGGGTCGGGCAAATAGCCGATTATATCGTCCGTGTAGCCCACCACCAGCGTGTTCGGCAAGGGTGAATCGCGCCGGATGGCCAACCCATAGTAACTGTACAGTTCCGAAGGATGGAACACCAGCCCCAGTTCCCCGATCCGCATGGCCGTGAGCGGGATCGGTAGGTATGTCCGGCTCAAATCGTACTTGGCGGAACTCTCGAACCAGTCGGCGGCGAATCGGGCGTCGACGAACCCGCCGCCCGGCTTGGCCGGATCCTTCTTGTAGGCGGCCAGCCATTGCTTGAAGAGTTCAATGTTCAAGGGCAGCTTGAACTGCTCGGTTTGCACCCGCAGCCCGTCGACCTTCACCCGCTTCGACCCGGCCAGGGCGGTTTCAATCGCCGCGAAGACCGGGTTGGCCGTGTTCTCGGCCGACCCGATCCAGTTCTTCGTGTCGCCCGCATTAACGTCGCCACAATGGCCCTGCAGGAACGAGGGGCGTATCTTCAGCTTCTCGCGCACCAGTTCATCGACCAGCCCCGGCCAGTCGGGACCCGCGTTGCCGTCGCGGTAGCAAACCGGATGGGCCGAAAAGTGATACCAGAGCAGGTTGCGATTCTCGCCCGGCCGTTGGAAGTGTGCCACCTGGACCGTCGTGTCCAGCCAGCGATCGGCGTCGCTGGAATCCTTGCCGAACTGCTCGTCTGTCTTCCAGGTCTTCGTGGTGCGATTGTTGCTTGCACCCGGCGCGCGACCGGTTCCCACGTACAACTCGGCCGCCGCCGAATCGGCCACGGCAAGCTCGACGGCCTGGACGATCTTCTTCTCGACCGAGGCCATGTACTCCGGCGAGACGGCGCCCCATTGGCGGAAGTAGCGGAGCGTGGGCATGGCGTGCGTGTGCGTGGCACACAAGCGAACGTTCGCGGCCGGAATGCCCGTCCGCTTGGCAACCGCCTGCTGTACGCGGCCGCTCATCTGTCGCGAGACGGCGCAGATATCCAGCGAGACGATGGCCGCCCGGTCCGCCCCAACTCCAACGACAAGCGCCCGAGCGGCGGACGGCCGGCGGATTCCGGTGATTCGCCGTTCCTTTCCCGGCGCCTTATGGAACCCGGCCAGTTCGATACCCAGCGGCGGCGTGGTATCAACAATACCTTGCCCGGCCTTCAGCTCGGCTTTTCCAGTGGCCGAGTAGCCGGTCCGCGTGCCCAACCCCAGCCCGGTCGCGGCGACCGAGGCAAGAAACTCGCGGCGGCGGAAGTGTCGATTGGTTTTATGCGCCATTGTGTTCTCTCCAATTCGTGTAGGTTGCCGACGTGGACTGGAACTCAGTTCCTCGATCCCACCATGATAGCGTGGGGATGTCCGGATTCGCAAGTGGCGGCGTCGTGGTTCAGAGCACCGATTACGGCAAGTCACGTCCGGGAAACATCCAGGACGTACTGTTTCACAAAGGTCAGCTTTGTGACGATCTCCTTCGTGCCGAAGGCACGGTCCTATACAAGCCCGGGGTGAAGTCAATACGAGTCTTACGAGTATTGGCGTAACCCTGGGTGGTCTTCCCATACGGACCAAAAGCCCCAACGGGGCGACCCTAACCCTATTAGGGCCACCCCTTCGGGGTTCGGCCGTGATATCATTCGTAACCCAGGGTTACGCGACGTTCGTTCCACTCGCGTCACTTCACCCTGGGCTTGTATAGGAACGTCCCTTCGGGACTGAAAAGGACAGACGCGGGAATGGCCCGGGTTCTCCGACCCTGGGTCGCGAAGCAACAAGAGGTTCTCTGTCGACCTCATTGCCACGTCTACCCCGGCACCTCCGGGAGCTTTGTCCCACCGGTTCAAAGAACCGGTGCAACCCGCCGAACCATGCCATGCGACTTTGGACGCGGTGGATTTGGCACAACGTTCAAGTTCACGCGGCGGGCGCCATGCGATCATCCATTGGATTCCGCCGCGACCGGCCGCTCGCTTGCATCGCATTGTTCTGCCTTTGTCCCAGGATCGATAATCCGGGATGCGACACTATCACGACGCTCGTTGATGGTGGCGATCAGTTTTCGGATATCGTGCTGGGCGTCTTCGGACATCCGTTGTCGAACGCGCCGGACTTCACTGTAGCTATCCATCTATTGTCTCCTCGCCGAGTAGCTCAAGGGGCGTGACCAGTGCGGGATTGCCCAACCCCAGTATACCATTCACACGGCGGATGTGCCCAAACTTGTTGGCGTTGGCGATGTGACGGCAATTCCAAGTTGCGAGAAAGTCGCATCGGTGAAAGGATGCCGCGGCAAGGTGCAAGGCGTCACCGGCAGGATCGTCTGGCATGACCTGCCGGGCGATGTAGGCATCGACGGCCTCCGCAACGGCTTCATTGAGGTCGAGTAGCGGGAATCTCGCAAGCAAGTCCAACATTTTTTTCTGCTTCGGGAATTCACCGGCCTCAAGCTCTGCCTGAACGGCGAGGCTTGAAACAAGTTCATCCGATCCGCTCAATTCAGCGTCAAGCCACCGGCGAGACCAATTCCGCCGCGCTACCATCTCCGCTTCAGTACGAACATTGTGGTAGAAACTGATGACGGTTGTTTCGAGATAAATCCGGGCCATGAGCAAGCCTCTCAAATCACATTGCAGAACGTCAACCCCGGCACCTCCGGCAACTCTGTCCCACCGGTTCAAAGAACCGGTACAACCTGCCGAACCATGCCATGTGACTTTGGACGCGGTGGATTTGGCGTAACGATCGAGATCATCGGACCGCGTCAGCGGGTCCGATGAATTGAATGGTTATGGCATTTTAAGCCAAGTCTTCAATAAAATACCAAACATAGTAAAGACGCCGGCGTCATCGCAACAATAATCGGAATATAGACCTTCCAATAACGAAGACGATCTAACTGACGATCATGGAGTTCAATTGCAGTATTAAGAAGCCTCTCAACAAAATCAGACTCTAGTTGACGATCACCATCTTCATTTCTTGGTAATACATGCCTGGCAACTAAAGCTACGGCATGTTCACGGCTTTCATTTACTCTAAAGAATTCGGGATGCTGACTTGCTATTTCTTTCCATTGAGATGCTGATCTGGGTGGACCCTGCAAATCGGTTTGAAGACCGTTTTCAGTGCGATCTGCATATGTGTGTAGAGCCAGAACCTGAATCAAGGCCATTACGTCGGAAAGACGATCAGGATTCTGATAAGGCAATGATTGCTTTCGAGATGGTGTCATTTTGTTCGGACCACAACTATGTTGTTTATCGGCTGCCCCAAATTGAATAAACGGGCGCGCCGATGCGTGCCAACTCGTTTAGGGGCCAGCGCCGAAAATACCACAAAAAGCACTACCACACAACGGTTCACTCGCCCCCGGCCGGTTAGGCCCTCCTGGAATAACTCGGCGTGACAGTGCGCGCCACTTGGCTACCCCCCCCCCCCCCCCC
>CAZDHN010000563.1:0-4518 GCA_964505115.1 uncultured Planctomycetaceae bacterium | reverse complement strand
CGGGTCGACAATCCAGCGGTATTCGGCCCGGCCGGCTTCGGACTTCTGCCCCTCGATATCCTCTTCGCCAAGCACGCAATGGTCGGGAAATGCCTCCAGCACGGTCTGGGCAATCAGTCGCTGGGAAGCCAAGTCGGCCTCGGTAACCAGATCGGCCAATGCCTTCTCGCGGACCTTCACCCGACCGATCATCTCCATCAGAACGGCTCCCGCGGCCCGGGATGCCTGCTCGCAAATACTTATATAACTTGGCTTTACGGTCACTTGTGTCCTCTCAATATTCGTCTTGCCACAAATTATATGCGTTCGGAGTCCGCCGTGCAAACCGCTCGATCCATGTCGCGATACGGGGGGGTGCCAAATAGTAATGTTGCCGACGAGATGGAATTTTTTTCCGGAAGAACACTGGACAAATTCGCCAGAGTTGGTATGATCAAGGTTGAAAGAGAGGGGCTCGGTTACGACCGGAACAAGGCTTCCGGGTGCAACGGAGCAAGGCGAGTTTGATTCATTCATCTGGTTATTCATTAGGAACACCCTAGGATACTTGGCCTCTTCTCTGTTCCGGCCCCGCCGTTTCGCCGTTAAAGCGAGCGGCGGGGTTTTTTTATGCCTGTAACGAGCTTTGAGCTTTGAGCAATGAGCCGTGAGCTATGAGCTATGAACTGCGAGCTTTCCTCGCACTACTCAAAGCTCAAAGCTCAAAGCTCAAAGCTCAAAGCTCAAAGCTCCCGCGAATTAAGAAGACACGACCGCACGGAAAACACTGCATGACTTCACCCTGTTGGATGCTCGAGGAATACAACGCGCGACTCTCTACTAATGGGCTTCACGCCAAACTGGATCTGCTCGAACCGGCTCGCGGTTTGGCCAATGTGAGGTTGTCGGGCGTCGTACTCGAAGATGCCGGTCTGCTCGGTGTCGAGATCCCCTCGCATCGGCCGAGCAATGCGGGCGGGCTAGTTGAACGACACGTCCGCGGCCCCGAGTTGGTTGTCGCATACAAGGAATCGGAAGCCTGGCCGGTGCACGTCGACCTGACCTGGCGAGTAGTAGAGGCGTCGGAGTGCCTGGCCGCGATCGACTTGGTCGTCTCGGTGTTTACCGAGCAGTTAGACAGTCAGCCCGCGCTGGTCGTGCAAAGCGCGGCGCCGACGGCCGAGAAGCCGATTGGCATTGATCAAACGGTCGATCCCGGCTGCCTAGTCTTTCGTTTACCCGATTGCGACGTGAGTTATGTCGAGATGGTTCATCCGGCCGACCGCGGTCGCGATGAGTTGCGGCGGGGAGAATCGGCGGGCGGTGAAAGCTCGCAAGCGGTGGCTTGTTTAAGCCACCAGTTGTTTCTCGCGCCGCTGGAGAAGGGGGTGCTACTGCGCTCGCGAGTGCGCGGCCTGTTCGTGCCCCGAGTAGGCGACCTGGAACTGGCCGCCGAGTGTTACAAGAAGTTTATAACGGCCGCGCCCCCATTGGCCGATTGAATCACCGGGCGCAAGTCTATCACGGAAAGGTACATCATGAGCGATATTTTTATTACGGAAAACTTCCTGCTTCAAAACGACGCCGGCGTGCGATTGTATCACGACTACGCGCGGCGGATGCCGATCATCGACTATCACTGCCACCTTCCACCTCGGCAGATTGCCACGGATCATAGTTTCGACAACCTTGCCCAAATTTGGCTCGACGGCGATCACTACAAGTGGCGCGCGATGCGGGCCGCCGGCGTGCCCGAGCAGTTCTGCACTGGCAACGCGCCGGACTGGCAGAAATTCGAGCAGTGGGCAGCCACGGTGCCCAAGGCGCTTCGCAATCCGCTTTATCACTGGACCCATTTGGAACTGAAGCGGCCGTTTGGGATCAGCGACCGGCTGCTGAATCCCGATACGGCCAAGAGTATCTGGGACGAGACTTGCGAGTGTTTGGCCGAAGAGGAGTTCTCCTGCCGCGGTATCATGCGGCAGATGAACGTTGCGGCCGTATGCACGACCGACGATCCGGTCGATAGCCTGGAACATCACGCGGCGATTGCCGCCGACAAGTCGTTCGACATCCAAGTTCTGCCCACTTTCCGCCCCGACAAGGGCATGGTCGTCGAGTCGCCCGAAGTGTTCAACGACTGGGTCGACCGGCTGGCCGAGGTGACCGATATCGAGGTGAAAGACTTCGAGACCTACATGGAGGCGATCCGCGTTCGGCACAACTTATTCCACGGGCTTGGTTGCCGACTTTCGGACCATGGGCTATCGACGTTCTATGCCGAGGACTATACCGATTCGGAGATTACGACCATCTTCCGCCGGCTGCGGCGTGGAAACGAGATTCGCGACGAGGAGATTCTCAAGTTCAAGTCGGCCATGCTCTACGAGTTTGCCATGATGGACCACGAGAAGGGCTGGACGCAGCAGTACCACTTCGGCGCGCTGAGGAACACGAACAGTCGGATGTTCGAGGCGGTCGGTCCGGACTCGGGCTTCGATTCGATCGGCGATTTCAACATCGCCCGACCGCTGGCGACGTTTCTAGACCGACTGGAACGCAAGGACCGGCTCGCCAAGACTATTCTCTACAACATCAACCCGGCCCACAACGATCTGATCGCCACGATGGTCGGTAATTTCCAGGACGGCCAAACGCCGGGCAAGATGCAGTTCGGCAGCGGCTGGTGGTTTCTCGATCAGAAGGACGGCATGGAGAGACAACTCGAATCGCTTTCCAACCAATGTCTCTTGAGCCAGTTCGTGGGCATGATTACCGACAGCCGTTCGTTCCTCTCCTACACCCGCCACGAGTACTTCCGCCGCATCCTCTGCAACCTGCTGGGCACGGAAATGCAGCAGGGCCTGTTACCCAACGATTTCGAACTGATCGGCTCGATGGTCCGCGACGTCTGCTACAACAACGCGGCCAAATATTTCGGGTTCGAGTTGCCGGGCGAGTAGTCGTATGGGGTATGCTTTAGCACAACAGGGGTGATGCTTCGGGCTGGCGCCGGGGTTAGCGACGACGACGACGGCCGCGGAAGAGAAGGGACAGCAGACCGAGGACGGCGAGGGCGAGGGTAGTCGGCTCGGGCACTGCCGTTGACGACATGGAAAAGACGTAGTCCAAAGCCGCCAGGACGTCTATTCGAGAGAAGTCAGCGTCGAGATTGGCCACGTTATCGTTTTCATCGTCGCCGTCATGGATGCTCACGCCGGTGTCTTGCATGATCTGGAGGATCGTGTCCTGCCAGTCCTCGTCCTCGGGCCAGAGGATCGGGTCCCAGTTTTCCTCAATGGCTTCGCGGATCAGTATGGCCAGGCCCGCCACGGCCGGAGAGGCCATGCTTGTACCGCTCTTTGTCGTGAAGTAGTTATTGTCGTCTTCCCAATCGTAAGCGGCGTTGGTAATCCGCGCACCCGGAGCGAAGATGTCCAGCATCGTGGTCGAGCGGTCGCAATGGCTGACGATGCGGTCGGCGGCCGTGGTGTAGTCTGTTGCGCCACCGGTCCAGTCCACACGGCCGAAGTTACCAGTCCACACATCGCCGACCGCCACGGCCGATGGGTCGGCCGCCGGTGAGGCCACGCCTTCGGTGGGGCTGTGATCAAACCAACCGTTGCCTGACGATACGGCGATGAACACGCCGGCATCCTTCAGCGTGGAAAGCTCGTTACTGATCTGGGAAGTCTGCGAAGTGTTGTAGATTTCGTCCGTTCCCAGCGACATATTCAGGGCCACGATGTTGTGGGCAGCCCGGTTGGCGATAACCCACTGCAAACCTAGTTCGAGTTGGCCAAACGTTCCGTGGCCGGCGGCGTCCATCACTTTCAAGGCGGCGTAGCCGGCTTCCGGCGCGATGCCGCCGTACGTACCGTCGCTACTCACGCTGATGCCGGTGACGTGCGTGCCGTGACCGTTGTCGTCTTGCGGTTTATTGTCGCCGTCCACGTAGTCCCAGCCCCCGACGTATCGCCCAAGCAATGCCGGATGCGTGGAGTCGACGCCCGTGTCCAGAATGGCCACGCTGTAGCCGGCGCCCGTGACGCTAGAATAGGCCGTCTGGGCCAGCCCAAGGTTGATCAGCAACCCGGCGTCGTCCGACATGGTGCTGACGGGCGAACCGTCCAGAAATTCATAGGTGTCCGGCATTACGGACACCGCCACGGCCATCAGTTCAACTGCCGACAAACCGATCACAATCGCCGCCACGCAGCATAACTTGCCGATTGCAGCCAACCCCGTTGTTCTGTTTCGCGTCATTTCTTTCATGCCTACGCGTGATTTCGGGAATGCCAAGGCATCAGAACGCATTATGATTGAATCCAACAATAATGTCAAACAATCTGGCAAGGGTACACGAGAATCTCGCCTGACCGACACGGATTTTGTGGAGATTGACTGCATGATCTCCGACCCCACTGGGCTTGTCCCGGTGGAATACGGTTTGGCAACTACCACGCCGGCCCGCAACGCCCTTTTCCGGCTCTTCCGGTTTTAAGTGCAAACTGCTGAAAACAGGGCGAGCCGGGGGCT
>CAZDHN010000562.1:0-4526 GCA_964505115.1 uncultured Planctomycetaceae bacterium | reverse complement strand
TCGCTGGGGCAAGCCCGGTGGCGTCATCTCGAAGTCGTCGAAGTGGCGCTGTCATGCTAAAGATTGACCTTCGATAAACCGACCAAAGGTTGACATCCGGTGAACCGACCAATAGATTACAGCGTTTTACGGGCTGCAAGGGTCAATAAGCGTTGGCTTCAACAGTGCCTAACCCGGACGAGCCGGAACCATCGTGGACGTTTCCAACTTTTTGCCATTTTGCGCGGAACTTGATCGGTAACAGTCTAATATCTATCCTGTTCGGATTGTCCGCCCGTGACAGATTCGCCCGACGACCGACCGCCGTTGGCTCGAGCAGCCGAGTGGACTTCGCGCGTGACGACCATCTCGCTGGAGATGGTATTGCCCGGCTTGGTCGGATTATGGATAGACCAAAAGTTGGGGACAAAAGCCCTATTTCTGGTGCTTGGCGTCATTTTGGGTTTTGCCACCGGATTGTGGAGCTTGATTCGGCTCAGTGATACATCGAAATCCGCGGACGGGCCGACCTCGGACAAGGAACCATAGGGCGTCCGAAGTCGCAAGGAAACAAAACGTTCCGAAAAATCGTTGGGTTCTTGACGAGTGGTACGCGACGCGTTAAGTTTTTAGCGACCCTTGAGATTTGAAGCATAGATGTGGCAACGGAACCGGTGGCAAAACGTTTCGCCAACCTGCGAGCCCGAAGCCTCCCGGCCCGCGCCTTAATGCTTGGGCTGACGGTGCTGGTGCTCTACGCACTTGTATCGCCCGTGGCCCTCTATTTTAGTGGTTTGGGCGGTTTGCGGGCTGCCGCGGCTGCCGCGGTCGTATGCCTGGCCGGCGCCCTTGCGGCGCTGGTGGTGAGCCATTTGCTTCGCGGGCCGAAGCACGTTTGGTACGGCCTGCTTTTGGGTATGTTTTTGCGAACGGGAATTCCGCTGGGGGCCGGTGTTGCCATAGTTCTAAGTGGTGGTGCCCTGGCGGAAGACGGCGTTTTGTTTTATCTTTTGGTCTTTTACCCGGTTGCGTTGGCATTGGAAACGGTCCTTTCCTTGCCTTCGAGCAGTTAGTTGTTTGCGGAATGTGGCAATGTAACCTTGTAACCGAGTAGGCAATCGATGATCGATATTGCCGAAGTTGGCGGACACGTCAAGGATGCCGACAGTTTCCATCTGCCGAGGATGCTGGGAGGGCATATTCATTTGCCCATGTGGCATTTCGGCCCTTGGGACATACTTGGCTACTCCGTCGAATTTGAGTTGCAGTTGACCAAGTTCATGGTATTGGAACTGGTGGCTGCCTTTCTGATGCTGGCGATCTTTGTTCCACTGGCCTGGCGAATCACCAAGGGCGGAGCGCCCAAGGGCCGCCTCTGGAATCTTTTCGAGGCAATGCTCCTGTTCATCCGGGACGAAGTCGTCCGGCCCACCATCGGAAAGAAAGATGCCGATCGGTTCCTGCCCTTCGTCTGGAACGCTTTCTTCTTCGTTCTGTTCTGCAATCTGCTGGGAATGATCCCCTGGGCCGGTTCGCCCACCGGGGCCTTGGCCGTTACCGGCGTGCTTGCGGGGGTTACCTTTCTGGTGGGACTCGTGGCGGGCATGGCTCGCTACGGCATCATCGGCTATTGGACCGGCCTGGTGCCCCACATGGAACTCCCGCTGGTGCTGGCCGTCTTCTTGAAGCCGATGATTCTGGTGATCGAGGTGCTTGGGCTGTGCATCAAGCACAGCGTATTGGCCGTGCGACTTTTGGCCAACATGTTCGCCGGGCACTTGGTATTGGCCGTTCTGATCGCCTTTATCGGGGCCACGGCCGAATCGTTTATCGTCTTGTGGATGGGGGTGACAATCGCCAGCGTGTGCGGCGCCGCGGCGCTCAGCCTGCTGGAATTGTTCGTCGCCTTCCTGCAAGCCTACATTTTCGCGTTTCTCTCGGCACTGTTTATTGGCATGGCGGTTCATCAGCACTAAGCTTGCCGTAACTGTCCTGTCAAGAATTAACACTATTGAAGGAGATGGATGAAGTGAACAAGCTCACGATTCTCGCAGCGCTCGCTGCCGCGTTGCTGGTGTGTGTTACCATCGGGCTGTCGCAAGCCGTCGCCGCCGACGAGGCACCGGCCGCCAGCGAAGCCGCCGCCGAGCAAGCTGCCGCCGCCGAGGCGAAGATTGCCGCGAAGCACACTGGTTTTTCGATCTACATGGGCGACACGTTCGCGGCCGGCCTGATCATCATCGGCGCCGCCTACGGTATCGGCAGAATCGGTTCCTGTGCCGTCGAGAGCATGGCCCGGCAGCCCGAGGTCGCCGGCAGTATCCAGACCGCCATGATCATCGCTGCCGCGTTGATCGAAGGTGTTACCTTCTTCGGTCTGATTATCTGCCTCTTGGCCGTCATTATGTAAAGCGGTAGCATCATGTGCATTCGACTTGTTACAGGGCTGGCGGTCGCCTTGGCCGTGGCCGGCTGGTGTCTGATGGCTGTTCCCTCGCCCGTACTGGCGGAATCGGCCGCCCCCGCGCATGCCGCGGACGCACACGGCGGGGCACACGGAGGTGCCCACGGTGGCGGCGGGGGTGCCGACGCGGTTAATCCGCTGGACTTCAAGGGCGATCTGGCCATTTGGACCTTCGTGGTTTTTGTCGTGCTCTTGGCGATCCTTTGGAAGTTCGCCTGGGGTCCCATTGTCCAGGGGCTCGACCGGCGCGAGAAAGGCATCGCCGACCAGATCAGCCGGGCCGAAGAGGCCAACCAGCAGGCCCGGGAGTTGTTAGGGCAATACGAGGAGAAGCTGGCCGGGTCGCAAGACGAGGTCCGCGAAATCCTCGCGCAAGCTCGCAACGATGCCGAACTACTCGGACGCAAGATGCTCGACGACGCCAAGGAAGAAACCAAGGCCGAGCACGAACGGGCGCTTCGGGAGATCGAAGCGGCCACTGCCGGCGCCTTGAAGGAATTGGGCCAAATGAGCGCCACCTTGGCGGTCGAGTTGGCCGGTAAGATTGTCCGAGCCGAGTTGACACCCGAAAGCCACGCCCGGCTCATCGGCCAGGCCGTGGCCAATTTCTCCCAACGAGAACCGGGAACAAACTAGGTCGGAGAATCGGAAGTCGGAACTGCTTGAGACCTTTCAACCTTCAACTTTCAACTTCTAACTTTCAATAATGTCCGAGTTCGAAGACATCAACGCCGAACACGCGTGGCAGGCGGCCGAAATCGACGCCGACGTCGGCGTCGAGCATGTCGGCAAGGTCTATGCCGAGGCCTTTCTGGGCGCTGCCCGGGAAAGCGGCCAAATAGAGTCGCTCGTCGAACAGTTCGATTCGTTGATCGTCGACGTGCTGGACCGCTTCCCCGAACTGGAGGAGGTCCTGGCATCCGGGATCATCGCGCATGAAGACAAGTTGGAGATCATTGATCGAGTGTTCTCCGGCCGCGCTTCGGATCCGATGGTGAACTTCCTCAAGGTCGTTTCACGGCACGAGCGGCTCGACTGTTTGCGGGCAATTCACCGCCAGACGCACCAGCTTTACAACGAAATGCGCGGGTTGGTCCGCGTGCAACTGACCACGGCCACGGCGGTCGACGACGCACTGGCCGACAAAATTGCAGTGGGCTTGGGCGCCTTTCTCGACGCCCAGCCCGTGGTCGAGCGAGCCACCGATCCGGAGTTGATCGGCGGCGCGGTCGTGCGAATTGACGATACGGTTTACGACGGCTCGATCGCCACCCAACTGAAAATATTGCGCGAGCAGATGATTGACAGGAGCGTCCATGAAATTCAAAGCCGACGAGATCGCTTCAGTAATTCAGCAGGAAATTGAGCAGTACCAATCGCAGGTCGACGTCCGCGAGGTCGGGCGCGTGCTTGAGGTAGGCGACGGCATCGCCCGGGTGTACGGGCTGTCGGGCGTCATGGCCGGCGAGATGGTCGAGTTTCCCGGCGGAATTCACGGCCTGGCGTTCAACCTGGAAGAGAACTCGGTCGGAGTGATCATCCTGGGTGATTTCCTCTCGATTAACGAGGGTGACGAGGTAAAGAGCACCGGCCGGCTGCTGAGCGTTCCGGTTGGCGACGCCGTGCTGGGTCGCGTGCTCGACCCGCTGGGTAACCCGCTGGACGGCCTCGGTCCGTTGGTTACCACCGAGCGCCGGCCGGTTGAAGTGATGGCACCCGGCGTGGCCCAGCGCCAGCCGGTCAAGGAGCCGCTGCAAACCGGCATCAAGGCCATCGACGCCATGACCCCCATCGGCCGCGGCCAGCGCGAGTTGATTATTGGCGACCGCAAGACGGGCAAGACGGCCATCTGCATCGACACGATCGTCAACCAGAAGGAGACGGGCGTCAAGTGCTTCTACGTGGCGATCGGCCAAAAGGAATCGACCGTGGCCGGTCTGATCGAGATGCTTCGCACCCATGGGGCAATGGAATACACGACCGTGATCGTGGCCGGTGCCAGCGATCCGGCCCCCTTGCAATACATCGCCGCCTATTCCGGCTGCACGATGGCCGAGTATTTCATGGTCAACAAGCAGCACGC
>CAZDHN010000561.1:0-4532 GCA_964505115.1 uncultured Planctomycetaceae bacterium | reverse complement strand
CACGCAAAGTTCGTCAAGAACCCCTTGGGACAGGAAATCGCCAGGGCCTTCAATTTCAGTGAGAACTGAAAAGAAAAGGGGCCGGGGAGCAGCGGCCAGGGATCAGAGACCAGAGACGAGTGAAAATCCGTCCACCGTGGCATTTTTCTCGTCCCTCGTCCCTAATCCCTAATCCCTGGCCCCTGATCCCTGGCCCCTAACCCCTTTTTTCGCCATGAGTCGACTCGCTCGACCATTCTTCCCGTGGCGAACTCGCCGCCGCCCGCGCCAAGCGGTTATTCTGATAGTGGCCCTCCTGGCCGCGCTGGCCTATCGCCATTGGCATCCCCCGGCTCCCTCTCCGCCGGAAGCGCTCAGCGAAAAAACTTCCTACCAAGTTAAGCGCGTGGTCGACGGCGATACGATCGTGCTGGCCAACAACGCTCGGGTGCGATTGATCGGCGCCGACACGCCGGAGACCGTCAAGCCGAACTGGCCCGTCGAACCCTGGGGACCGGAGGCCACTCGGTTCACCCGCGATTTCCTCGCCGGCGGAACGGTTCAACTTCAGTTGGACCGCGAAAGGGTGGATAAGTACGGACGGTTCCTGGCCTATGTGTGGGTGGACGGCCAAATGCTCAACGAGGAGTTGATCCGGGCCGGTTTGGCTAGGGCGAAGACCCAGTTTCGCTACTCGTCGTCGATGAAGGGCCGATTTCGCCGGGCGGAAGAGGAAGCCCGGGCGGCGGATCGGGCAATCTGGTCGGGTGGGAACGGGCCGTCGCGGTAGCTTGCGATTTCGGCCGCCCAGTGGTAGAATTCTCTCCTTAGTCCGGTGGTCTGTATCAGTCGCGGTGACGGGTGCCACTGCTGGCTGGCCCAGCAGTGCGAAGCTGAAACCGCCGCGATAACACTGCTGGGCAAGCCAGCAGTGGCACCCCGCAACGACCCATCAAGTAGGCTGCGACAGACCACTAGCAGTACAAAACACAGTAGCAATAACGGGAAACCTATCGTGAGCACGAACGAAACACTCAAGGTCGCCATTATCGGTGGCGACGGAACGGGTCCGGAAGTGGCGGCCGAGGGCGTCAAGGTCCTCAAGGCGATTGCCGAGTTGGAAGGAATCAAGTACGAATTGCGGGATTTCGACTACGGCGGCGATCGCTACCTGGAGACCGGCGTCGTGTTGCCGGACGGCGCGGTCGAGGAACTGTCGGCCTTCGACGCTATCCTGCTGGGCGCCGTCGGGCACCCCAACGTGGCGCCCGGTATTCTCGAACAGGGGCTGCTATTGGAGTTGCGGTTCGCCTTCGATCAGTACATCAATCTTCGCCCGGTCAAATTGTTCCCCGGCGTGGAGACCCCGCTGGCCGGCAAGGGCCCCGACGACATCGACTTCGTCGTGGTTCGCGAGAACACCGAGGACATGTACTGCGGCACGGGTGGGTTCCTCAAGAAGGGCACTCCCGACGAAGTAGCCACCCAAGTGGCGATCTACACTCGAAAGGGCTGCGAGCGCTGCATCCGCTGGGCCTTCGAGTTCACGCGGAAGCGAAACATGAAGAAGCAGCTAACGCTGGTTGCCAAGACGAACGTGCTGACTTTCGCGCACGATCTCTGGTGGCGGGCCTTCAACGAAGTAGCCGCAGATTATCCCGACATCACGACCGACTACAACCACGTCGACGCCTGCTGCATGTGGATGGTCAAGAACCCCGAGTATTACGACGTGATCGTCACCACCAACATGTTCGGCGACATCATCACCGACCTGGCCGGCATATTGCAGGGCGGAATGGGCGTGGCGGCCGGCGGCAACATCAACCCCGAGCCGGGCGGCACCAGCATGTTCGAGCCGATGGGCGGCAGCGCGCCGAAGTACACCGGCCAAAGCGTCATCAACCCAATCGCCGCCATCAACGCCACCGCCATGCTCCTGGAACAGGCCGGATACAAGTCGGCCGCCGACCGGGTGATGAAGGCCATCCAATCCGTAACCGGCACCAAGATGAAAAGCCAGGCCGCCGGCAAAATGGGCTACAGCACCCAAAAAATCGGCG
Organism: uncultured Planctomycetaceae bacterium; assembly: GCA_964505115.1. Classification (GTDB taxonomy): domain Bacteria; phylum Planctomycetota; class Planctomycetia; order Pirellulales; family Thermoguttaceae; genus CAZDHN01. The sequence continues at coordinate 2,490 of CAZDHN010000561.1, read as the reverse complement.
ACCTCGTTTGCGAGGCGCTGTAGCGGCGCCAATGCCGGCCGTTTTCCGGGCTTGGTTCAGATGCGGGTAACAGTTAGCCCGGTCGCCTGCGACCGGAAGACGGGGCGGTTTTCGGCTAATTCCCGTCGCAGGCGACGGGGCTAACACGGAAACTGCTCGACCCAGATTGAGGCCCCCATGACCGCGGTATCCTGGTCGTGCCTGCTCTGTCTGCTCTTGGCCGAACCGGGGTCGGGGTACGTGCTGAAGGTCGAGCCGGCCACGCGGATCGAGGCGGTGTTCGAAAGCTCGGCCGAGAACGCCGAACTCGAGGCAAGCGAGTGGATACTCTATGCGGCCAAACCGCCCCTGTTGCCTTGTCAGGACGGTATCAGCGCGTCGCTGGAGCCGTCGGGCAGGTCGACCGTCGAACGCGGGCCGTTGCGTCGGTCGCTGCTTTGGACCCGGCTGCCCGTCAAGGGACAGAAATACAAGACGGGTGTGCGCGTCACGGTCCACTTCGGCGTTAAGCCGCTCGCCTTCCTCCAGGGCATCGCCTATTGGGTCGTTGCCGCCGAATCAATCGGCGGCCTGGAAATTCAACAGCGTTGGCAGGTCCGCAAGCTGCCGATTGGCGACGGGGAATGATCCAGTGGTCTGTATCAAGCCACGGTGATGGGTGCCACTGGCGTCTCGCCAGTGCAATGCAAATCGGAGCTTGCTCGTTGCTGTTCCAGAAGATCGCTGCGCGTATGTGCGGGTTCTCGCTTGTGCGGCCACGAATCGACTGACGCAAAATCGACTTCGGGAACACCAGCGAACAAGCTCCGGGCCAGTCAACACTGGCGAGACGCCAGTGGCACCCAACGCACAAAGTCATGCTGAAGCATAACCTACACGTCTAGCCGCGCAGTTCTTCCGGCGGCTTGGGTTCACTGCCGGTTCGGGCGGGGATTGCCAACAGCGCGCGAAGGACGTCGATCACGAGGTATTTCAGCAGAAACGCAAAACAGGCCGCCAGCGGCAATGCCGAGCAGATTATTATGATCGTCGCGGCATACAGGGCAGTGGCATTGGCCACCAAGGGACCGGCGTCACCGTCGAACACCAGATAGCAAGCGTAGAGGATATTGAGCGTACCCCAGATCACGCCCGTGCCAAACACGACGGATACCAGCCGCAAGCCGGCCTTCATCAGAAAGGTGATAATGCCCAGCGCCTCTTCCGCCGCCCGGGTGTCGGGCGTTACGTCGATACCGAGCGATTGCGGATTCAGCGCGGCGGCGGCCAGGCACTGGCAAACGATGAAGGCCGCCAGCCCGGTCAGGATCATCGTGAATTGCCCGGTCTGAACGGCCGCCACGGCCGTCCACAACAGCATGGTCAGGCCGCCGACCATGGCCAGAAGCGCGCAGCAATCCGGCAAGGCAGTTGACGAGATGACCCCGCCCGTCGTGCGATTTAGCCTGTCCAACGGGCCGACCAGCCGATGGGCCGTATATTGCAGGACCGCCAAGGCGACCAGCTCGAACGCGACCAGGCTCACCAGCACCACGTTGTCCGTCTGGATCGACAGCAGCAACGAGAAACCCAATAGGCCCAACATGGCGGCATACAGACCGTAATGGCCGCAAACCGAGAAAATCTTAACGGTGGAATCGACGAACTGCCCCGTCAGTTGGCCTCGGGCGGCGTCGAGCACCAGATCGAAAACGTGCCGCGAGGTGCCTTCCCGACTCCGCTCGTAACTGGCCGGCGAGTCCTCGAAGACGGCCTGATCCGCCGGACGAGGCGGTTGCGGCGACTCGACGCCGGGTTCCGCGACTGGCGCGGCGGCGACCGGTTCGGGCTTGGAAGACAAACGCTTGGGACGGGGGGGCGCGGCAGGCGATTCGACCGGCTCCTCTCCGAACAGCCCCTGCACCTTGCCCGCGTGGATCCACTCATCCATGCCGTCACGCCATACGAGGTCCTCCCGCTTCAGTATCCCCTCCAGCGCCAACCGCTTCATCTCGGAGGATGAGACCGGGCCGATCCGCTCATCGCCCTTGGCGTAGTACCATTCGATTGGAGCCATACAGTGTTCCTTTCCACCCACGCATAGAGCTTGCCACATTAGCTATCCTCGCCCACCCGACGCGGTTTTGCAAGTGCGTGGCGACGATTGGCAATCGGTTTTCCGCGGATTCTCGCCCTCCGGATACCGGCCACTTCCGAATTCCCGCTCCAGCGGCTAGAATCAACGGCCTTGGCACTTTTTGGTACACGGGTATACGCATGCAGCGAGGATTGCAGGGATGAACATATTGATAGTCGGCAACGGCGGGCGGGAACACGCCTTGGCTTGGAAGATTGCGCAAAGCCCCCGGGCGGGTCGGGTGTTTGTCGCGCCTGGCAACGCCGGCACGGGTCTGGACGCCGAAAACATCAACATCGCCGCCGACGAGCCCGATGAGTTGATCAACTTCGCCAAGCAGAACAAGGTCGAGCTGACGGTCGTCGGACCCGAGG
>CAZDHN010000560.1:0-4533 GCA_964505115.1 uncultured Planctomycetaceae bacterium | reverse complement strand
TCGGCTCCCGACTCGGCCAGCACTTCCTTGGGATGGCTGGTCGGCGTCGGTCCGCCAAGCACGATTTCCGCGTTGGAGCACGATCGCACGGCGGCGATACACCGTCGCACATCTTCGAAGTCGTTCCCCTCGATGCGGAATCCGACCACATGCGGCTCAAACTCGATCAGCTTGGCGACGAACCGGTCGCTCGACCCCGGCTGAATCTGATAGACGACCACGTTAGCCGACTGTCGCCGTTTGGCCCAGCAGCCCAGTTCGAGAATGCCGCTAGGCCAGCCGGAACAGCCAAACAACACCCGCACACCGTCGCGCGATCGGCAGTGGTCGGGTCCGTTGGGCATTGGGGTGTATAAGGGCGGAGTTCGTGGTTATCTCGTTGCCGGGTGGCTGGCATTCATTATACGGCCTATCCGATGGAATATCGCCGGGGTTCGGGCGTTTTGCTTGCAAATCGCCAGGGCTTTTCCGATAATTGACTCCCGACACGAACCATCACCCAAAAGGACACGCGCCATGGCCAATTCATCCCGCCGTAGTTTTCTCAAGCAATCGCTTTCCCTGGGTGCCGCCGCGCTTGCCGCCGGCCCGCTTGGTGGGTTGGCTTGGGGCGCCGACAAGCCCGGCTCGAAGATGCGCTACGGACTGGTAACCTACATGTGGGGCGCCGACTGGGATCTGCCCACGCTGATCGCGAATCTGGAGAAGGCCCGGGTGTTGGGCGTGGAACTGCGAGCCACGCACGCCCACAAAGTTGAGCGAGACCTCAACGCCGAACAGCGCAAGGCAGTCAAGCAGCGATTTGACGACAGTCCGGTCACGCTGGTCGGCCTGGGTAGCAACGAGCGATACGACAACCCGGACCCCGCCGTGGTGCAAAAAGCGATCGAGGCAACCAGGGAGTTCGTCAAGCTCAGCCAAGACGTGGGCGGCAACGGCGTGAAGGTTAAACCGAACAGCTTCCACAAGGGCGTGTCGCGCGAGAAGACAATCGAGCAGATCGGCAAGGCGCTGAACGTCGTCGGCGCGTTTGGTGCCGACCACGGCCAGCAGATCCGCCTGGAGACGCACGGCAGTTGCAGCCCGCCGCCGATCATGAAACAGATCATGGACGTGGCCGATCATCCCAACGTGAAAATCTGCTGGAACTCCAACGCGCCCGACTTGCAGGGTCCCCACGATACGAAGGAGGCGAATCTGAAGTACAATTTCGGCCTGCTGGCCGACCGGCTGGGCGCGACGACGCACGTTCGCGCGCTGGACTGGCCCAACTATCCGTTCCAGGTGCTGATCGACCTGATGGTAAAGATTGACTATGCCGGCTGGCTGATGCTGGAGGCCGGCGATGCTCCGGCCGATCGCGTCAAGGCCCTGGCCGAGCAGGGCCGGTTGTTCCAGCAGATGGTGGCCAAAGCTCAATCGGCCCGCTAGGGTGCTTGGCTTTCGAAAATCGTGGTGATTTAGCCAGGTTTCATGAGGGTTTAGGCCGTCCGGAGCCGATCTTTACGCCCCGCTCTTGTTGTGGTATGGTTCGCGTGTGTAATGGGGGATGAGCGTTTTTTCCCCATTTCCGAGCCGCAACCCGGTCTGTAACAAGTCTGCTAGCCAGGAGTATTTCGGGCAGTTGCCCAATCCTGCCAAAAGCAGGGGGGTGAGCCCGCTGCACCTAGACTGGACCATCTTGTCGCCCCACGGAGACAAAGAACATGGCCGTCAATGCCGTCCTCCAGACGTTCACGCTGAAGGGGTGCAAACTAGACCTGTATGTTTCGCCGGACGACCTGTTCGTCCCGAATGCCGTGAGCAGGCTGTTCGCCAAGATCGTTGAAATCGACGACGGCGACACCGTGTTCGATATCGGCACCGGCGTCGGCGTGCTGGCGGTTTGGGCCGCGCTGCAGCCCTGCCGGGAAGTTTTTGCCGTCGACCCGGTTGCGGAACATTGTGTCCTGGTCGGCGCGAACGCCGAGTTGCATGGGGTGGCCGATAAACTTCACGTTTACCAGGGCAGCCTCTTCGATCCGCTGCCGGCCGATCTCAAGGCCGACGTCATCATCGGCGACGTCTCCGGCATCGCCGACGCGCCCGCCAGGGCACTCGGTTGGTACTCTGCCGACGTGCCCAGTGGCGGCGGCGATGGGAGCGACGTGGTCATCGAAATGATCGCCACGGCCCGCGATCGGCTGAATAGCAACGGGCGATTGTACTTTCCCGCCGCCGTGGGGCTCGCCGCCGACGAGAAGATAATGGCGGTCGCCCGGCGCTGCTTCGGCCGGCTCGACCGCAAGATAGATGTCTGGTTCCCGCTCTCGGCGGAAGAGTACGAGATCGTGGCCGGCTGCCTGCCGCCCGCGCTGCTGGCCAAAGTCCGGCGTCGCGGCTCGCGAATGGCCTGGAACGGGCAGATCTACGAAGCCACCTGCCCCAAGTGGGCCGAAGTCCGCCACGACGCTGATCACAAAGTACCCGCTGGCCGGCACCGGGTCGAGCTTTCTCGGCGGCGTAACATCAGCCGGGAAAAAACACTCTGATGGGCGAAGTCGGTTCCTACTTTCCCGAATAAAGCGGCAGCAACATGTGGCTGGCGTGGTCGCGGGAAAGATGCACCGTGTTGGTCGCCACGCTCGCCGACTGCTCGCCGACCGGACCGCCCGTGTTGGGGTTCGGCTCGAATCGCGGGCTGTTCGACGACGAAACGGCCACGCGGATCTTGTGGCCCCGGTTGAACACGATCGAAGTGCTCCACAGATCGACCGTCAGTTCATAGACCTTGCCCGGTTCCAGCAAATCCTCCCGCTGGAACGACTTGCGATAGCGAGCACGGAAGATGCCGTCGGTTACCAGCATCGAGCGGCCGTCGGGATAAACGTCGCTCAGCTTGACCGTGAAGTCGGTGTCCGGGCAATCCGACGAGATGTACAGCTTGGCGCGGATCCGGCCGGTTACTTCCAACGGCTCGCTCAACGTGGGGCCGGTGAACAGCAGCACGTCGGGCCGCGACTCCACTGCATGCTGATCCCGGGGGCCCTTGGGGATGTTCAGGTTCTGACCGCCCACCGTCGGCACCGGGTTCTTCGGATCGTACTTGTACGACAGCTTCGCGTCGTCGGCTTGGGGCCTGGCGGTCGAAAGCTTCCCGTCGGCGTGCAGATGGTATTTCGTGGCAACTGCCGGGGGCGGCCAAGTATCGGCACTGCGCCAAAAGTTGCCCGGCGCGTCGGGGTCGTCCGGATCGCCCATCACGTAATAGTGGACTGCTTTGTCCTGCGGCACTCCGTTGTCGACGCCCTTGAGATAGTGGTCGAACCAGCGGGTCAGATCGACCGCCTTGGGCGGCGTCTCCGCGTTGGCGGGGTACTTCAGTTCGTCGAACTTGCCGTGAGCCCAGGGCCCGATCACCAGGCGGCACTTGCCCTTGGCGCCGGGTGCGCCACCGTTTTGAATGCTTGTGAACGAGTTGATCGTGCCCTGCACGACGATATCGTACCAGCCACCTCGGAAGATGCCGGGCGCGTTGACGCGATGTGCTTGCGGCAGCGCGTTGGCCACGGTCCAGAATTCGTCGTAACGCGGGTGAGCCCGAAACGCCTTGAGGTTTGCCGGGTCGGCCTTGGTTCGCTCCAGCCAGATTTCCAGCAGTTCCTTGCGAAACGCGCCGCCCTGGTAGGCAAGGTCGGTGTACATATCGGAAAAAGCGACCGATACGTATTGGGCCTTCAGCGCCTCGGTGGCCACCGGCGCGAGCATGTTTTGGGTGATCCCCAACGCCGAGCCGCCCCAGGTGCCCACCTTGCCGTTGCACCATTTTTGTGAGGTGACCCAATTGAGAGTATCCAGCCCGTCTTGCCGTTTACCCCAGCCATCGTTGTGGAAGAAGACCGCGTCGCTGCCCTCCGACTGACCGCGACCACGCATGTCTTGCGAGACCACCGCGCAGCCGGCCGGACAGAAGCGGGCTGCCATGCCTCGGCCGGTTCCAACTCGGCCGTAGGGCGTGCGGATCAGGATTACCGGCAACGGGCTCTTGGCGTCGTCGGGCAGCAAAACGTCGGTTGCCAGCCGGGTGCCGTCCCGCATGGGCACCATGTGCGTGGATTTTTCCACCGCCCGGCTGTTGCCGGCAAAGACGGTCACACATAAGGCGGTCGCAACAGCAATTGTCAGACCGGGCCGCGCCGATCGGCCGTATAAAGGGGATTTCATGTCAGATTCTCGTTGGGTTGCGTTGTGATTTTCCAGTCGGACGTTGCATTGTTGGACGCATCCTTCACCGGCCCAACAATTCCCATCGACCGCCCTTTGCGGCCCTGATTTCCGTGCGATGGCAAGCTCCAAACGCGATTCGTTGTCGAGGAAGGAAACAGCCTCGGTATGGTATTCCAGCACAACCGAACATATCAAATCGCGCGGCCAATTTCAAGCAAATAAATTGGCCGCGGAGTCTGCGCAACAGACATTTATCATTATTTGGGGTTCAGCCGGCTGAAGCGTAGCTGGGTCACGGAATCGCCAACATTAGGGTGCGTTTTCAGA
>CAZDHN010000559.1:0-4548 GCA_964505115.1 uncultured Planctomycetaceae bacterium | reverse complement strand
CGTTCGTAAAACATGTGGGTAAAGTCAAGTCGCAGGCGACGGGGCTAACACGGGTATCGCCCACAAACACGTCGATTTGAATTAGGCTCCCCCATGCCACACGGAATTCTGAATCTGAACAAGCCGTCGGGAATCACTTCCCGGCGGGCGGTCGATCTGGCCCAACGGTTCGTCGGCAAGGCCAAAATCGGCCACGCCGGCACGCTCGACCCGTTGGCCTCGGGTGTGTTGGTGGTGTGCGTGGGCGCGGCCACGCGGTTGATCCAGTACGTGGGCCGGATGCCGAAACAGTATGTGGGCACCTTCCTGCTGGGACGCACGAGCCCCACTGAAGACGTCGACGGCGACGTGACCGAATTGGTCGATCCGCCAATCCCGACGCTGGAGCAACTCGTCGAGGCGACCCGACCGCTAACCGGCCAAATCCAACAGCGGCCGCCGGCCTATTCGGCGCTAAAGGTTGCCGGACGCCGCGCGTACGAGTTGGCCAGAAAAGGCGAGCAGGTCGAGTTGGCGCCGCGGCCGGTCACCATCCATCGGCTGGAAGTCCAGCAGTACGAGTATCCCCAGTTGACGCTCGGTGTCGAGTGCGGCGGCGGCACGTACATCCGCTCGCTTGGTCGCGATCTGGCCGAATCGCTGGGCACCGGCGCGGTGATGAGCGCCTTGACGCGAACGGCCATCGGCGGATTCCAAATCGATCAAGCGGTCGACCCGGACGAATTGACGGCCGAAGACTGGACCGACCGGCTCCTGTCGCCGTTACGCGCGGTGGAATTGCTTCCCCAACTGGAATTGACCGCCGAAGAGGTCCAGCGGATCCGCAACGGCCAGACGATCCAGTCGCAAGGCGGTTCGAGCGAGCTGGCCGCCGTCGATTCAACCGGCCGGTTGGTCGCCGTACTGAGGTCCCGCGGCGAAGGCCTTCTAGGCGCGCTCCGCAATATGCCGGCGGAAGACGTTTAGCAGTCCGTTGAAAAAGGGTGCCACTGCTGGCTTGTCCAGCAGTGTGAAGCACAAGCCCTGCGAAAACACTGCTGGGCAAGCCAGCAGTGGCACCCAACTTGTCGGCAATGGTCTTTTTCAACGGATGTTGAGCCCCAGTCGCCAGACGGGAAACTCTCCCGGCGTGGCCACCGGGGCCAAACGCTATAACCGCTATGGCCGGTCGATCGGTTGCGTGTCTTGCCGATTATTTGCGTGGCGCGGGTCTTTTCGGTCGGGCTCGCCCGGCAAACGGTTCGGCCCCACCGCGCGCAACTGGCCGAGCGACGCCGAATTGGTCGATCATGATACCGAGACATTATTGATCTTTGCATGGTCAATGCGCGGATCAAGGGAGTTCCGCCGGGGAACCGGGCTGCGCCCTGGATCATTGGCCATGCAAGGGTCATTAGGATTGTCGGGCATGGATGCGCCCATCTTTGGCTCACCGTCGGGACCATACGCGCTTATGCTCGAAGAACGCAATCTGAAGCTTGATCTTGTCGCCCTGGGGCTGCTCGCGCTGACGATCTTCCTGACCGCCGCGCTCTTGAGCTACAACCCGGCCGACGCGCCCGGCAAGCTGATCTATCCCGAACTGGCTGAAACGTCCAACGTTTGCGGCCGGTCCGGGGCAACGGTCAGCATGTTGCTGCTTAGCGCGCTGGGCCTGGGGGCCTACTACCTGCTGGTTTCGCTGGCCGTACTCGATTCCGTCCTGCTCGCCCGACGAACCGTCGGCGAGCCGCTGTTGCGCGCGGTGGGCTGGCTGCTTTCGCTGGTGGGCGTTACCACGCTGGCCGCCATGGCCGTCCCCCAGCTTTCGCCCGGCCCGGTTATCGGATCCGGTGGATACCTCGGCGCGGCCGGCTGTGGCCTGTTGCAGATGAACTTCGCCAGCGTCGGTGCTTACATTCTGACGGTGAGCATGATACTTGGCGGGCTGCTCTTGTGTACCGACTACTTCCTGGTTCGCCTATTCGCCTGGACGGTCGGCGTTCCCAGCAAGGAACTCGGCCGCGGCCTGTTCCGAGTCGGCACGGCCTACGCCGGCAAGTTCCGCCGCGCGGAGGCTGACGAAGAGGAATGGGAAGAAGAGGAGGAAGAGGAAGAAGAGGAGGAACCCTCCGTGCTGGCCGTCCGCATTGCCGGTCGCGATAACGACGAAGACGAAGAAAAGTCGGGGGAGGAGGAGGAAGACGAGCAGGAGGACGCCGAGACGGAATCCGCCGGAAAGAAGCGTCCCGGCTCGGGCTTGCGAATCAGGAAGCCGAAGAAGACCGAACGCGAAGAGGTCATCGAGAAACTCGACGCGGTAGGTTGTGCCGACGACTCGGACGACTTCGAACTGCCGTCGGTCGACATGCTCCTGGAGGGCGAGCCCTTCTGCTTCGACCAGCACGAGAAGTCGGTACGCGACAAGGCGAAGGTGCTGGAGCGGACGTTTGGCAATTTCGGCTTCAACGTGCGGGTGGTGGAAATTCAGACCGGCCCGGTGATTGCCCAATTCGAGGTCGAACTAGAGGCCGGCTTGCGGCTCAGCCGGATCACCTCGCTGGCCGACGACCTGGCAATCGCGCTACGCGTACCCAGCGTGCGGATCGTGGCCCCCATTCCCGGCAAGAACACCGTCGGTATCGAAATTCCAAACGACGAACGCCAGTTGGTCCGCCTGCGCGAGGTGATGGAAGAGTCCAACAGCAAAATCCAGAAGATGCGGATACCCATCTTCCTGGGCAAGGACGTGGCGGGCAACCCGATGGTGTTCGACCTGGCGAGCCTGCCTCACCTGTTGATTGCCGGCCAGACGGGCACGGGCAAGAGCGTTTGCCTGAACTCGATCATCATCTCGATGCTGATGACCCGACGTCCCGACGAGGTCCGATTGTTGTTGATCGACCCCAAGATGGTCGAACTGAGCCCCTACAACAGCATCCGGCACCTGATGCATCCGGTTGTAACCGACATGCGCAAGGCCGAGGCGATCCTGGCTTGGGCGGTCGATAAGATGGAAGAACGCTACGCACTTCTGGCCCGGGCCGGCGTGCGGCACATCAGCGTTTACAACCAGTTGGGTGAAGACGAACTGATGGAGCGGATCCAGCCGGAGACACCCGAGGAGCGACAGCATATCCCCGCTCGGCTGCCCTTTATCGTTTTGGTGGCCGACGAGATAGCCGACCTGATGATGACCTCCGCCAAGGAAGTCGAATCGCACATTATCCGCTTGGCCCAGAAGAGCCGGGCGGTGGGAATCCACTTGGTGCTGGCCACTCAGAAACCGACCGTCGACGTGATTACCGGCCTGATCAAGTCGAATCTGCCGGCGCGTATCTCGTTCCAGGTTGCCAGCCGGACCGACAGCCGCGTGGTGTTGGACGAGATGGGGGCCGAAAAGCTTCTCGGCGACGGCGACCTGCTCTTCCTCTGGCCCGGCACCAGCACCATGCTCCGCGGCCAGGGCACATACGTCAGCGACGATGAGATTACGCAGGTCATCGACGCGGTGGCCACCACCGACCCGCAGTTCGTCACCGAACTGGTCCAACTCAAGACCGAAGGTAAGGCGGGAGAACAGCCGCGGCTAAACAGCCGTGACGATCTCTACGAGGGGGCGGTCGACGTGGTCGTTCGCGAAGGTCGCGGCAGCGTTTCGCTCTTGCAGCGTACGTTGGGGATCGGCTACGGCCGGGCTGCCCGGCTGATCGACTACATGGCAGAGGACGGGATCGTGGGCCCCTACAACGGCTCGCAGGCCCGAGAGGTTACCATCAGCGTGGCCGACTGGGAGCTAATGAGCGGTCAGGCCCCGGCCGAGCCCGAGCGATCGGCCCCCGCGCCGTTGCGTCCGGCCAACAAGATCCTCATCAGCCAGCCCGAAGAGGAAGAGGAAGAGGAAGAGGAAGTCCTCGACGAGAATGCTCCCTGGGAGGAGGAAGAGGAAGAACTCGACGAAGATGAAGAGGAAGACGAGGACGAGTACGAGGAGGAAGACGAGGAAGATGTAGAAGAAGACGAAGAGGAATATGAAGAGGACAAAGCGGAGGAGGAAGTCAGCGATTCCTGGACGGCCGAGACGGCCTGACTGTAGCTGGATTCGCAAGAATTCAGCCGCGACGATCTGAACGCTTGCGAGTTCAGCTACCCTTCGGAGCCGCCCCGTCCTCGGGGCGGGTAACCCGGGCGACAACATTCAACTGGCAGCGCCACGTAACTCGCGGCGGGGACGCCGCGGCTCCGATGGCTCCCGTGGGGGGGGAAGACATAATGGTTGACAGATGCCAGCCGTGGCCGTATGCTTCAGTACTAAGTTTGGTTTCTGACTGGAGATGAGCCGTACGATGTTACCCCAGGCCGCCATCCCGATATGCCGCACCCTCACCGATGCCGTCGGCGTCGCTGAGATCGTGGTTATTATTCGGTAGTGGCGGCCTTAGGGCGTCGACCGGCCTATTCAACCGATCAACGTAAGCCCTGAGGCCCAAGCCGGCCTGAGGGCCTTTTTTTTAGTTCATCCGGTTGAAGCGTAGCTGGGCCACGGGATTGCCAACATTAGGGTGCGTT
>CAZDHN010000558.1:0-4565 GCA_964505115.1 uncultured Planctomycetaceae bacterium | reverse complement strand
GACGATGCTTTACGACGCCGGCCGGTTCGGCCCGCCCGCCGGCGGTGCCCAATCGATCGCATCATGCCTGTGGGACCGGGGAACCACGCACCTCGACGCCGTGGTCCTTTCGCACGCCGACGCCGATCATTACAACGCCCTGCCCGAGCTGTTGAAGCGCGTCTCCGTCGGCGTCGTCTACGTCTCGCCCGTCATGTTTGAAGGCGAAGGCCGGGCGCTGGCGGCGTTGGAAGAGGCCATTCGTCGGGCCGACGTGCCGATCCGCCAGATTCACGCCGGCGACCGGTTGCAGGTCGGAGACGCTTGCCGAATCGAAGTGCTACACCCACCGCGGCGCGGCGTGCTGGGAAGCGACAACGCCAACAACCTCACGCTGGAAATCGACTATCGCGGCAAGCGAATTCTGCTGACAGGCGATCTGGAATCGCCGGGACTGGACGACCTGATGGCCGAGGAGCCGATCGATTGCGATCTGCTGCTGGCGCCGCATCACGGCAGCTCGCGAAGCAATCCGGCCGGACTGGCCGCCTGGTGCCAGCCGGAATGGGTCGTCATCAGCGGCAGCCAAAACGAGCGTCAGCAAACCGCCACGGCCGCCTATCGCCAAGCCGGCGCCCAAGTGCTTCACACCGCCAGAACCGGCGCCGTCCGAGCGACCTTGGACGCACGGGGGATCCAGGTCGAGCGATTTCTTGACGAACGCTAGCGGTCTGTCACAGCCAAAGTGATGGGTGCCACTGCTGGCTTGTCCAGCAGTGCGAAGTGCAATTGCCGCCAAGACACTGCTGGACAAGCCAGCAGTGGCACCCCGCGCGGGTTACGACGCGTCCGAGCAACACCCGGCGACCGTAGTCCGCCGGAAGGCGACGCCGGGTGGGTGGCTGAGGATGTAGAACCAGAGGCCGGCCGTGCCGACTAGCATTAGCAGGCTAACGTTCTGCGAGATGCTCAGCCCGGTGCCGAAAACGGCACTCTCGTCGATGCGGATGATCTCCAGCAGGAAGCGGGTGACGGGGTAGAGCGTCAGCAGCAGGGCGAAAAGCTCGCCGTCGCGGCGGCGGAACCGATCGTATGCCAGCAAGAACAGGCAAATCAGCAGAGCGTTGATCGAGCTGTATATCTGTGTCGGATGGACCGGCAGACTGCCGCTGGATCGGGTAACCGTCCAAGCCCTGGGCTTGTCGGAGCCTTCGGTAAGGATTGAAATCCGCTTGCCCGGCTCGTCGAGGTACATCAGGAACCGTCGGGCCTCTTCGACGGTTCTAACAGTCTCGTCGTTGATCGCAACTATCCGTTGCTTGGGAGCCATCCCGGCGTGCTGGGCATCCGAGTCCGGCTCGACCTCGGCGATCATCGGCGGCTTGGCCTTATCGCCGGCCAGCTTGAGTCCGGCAACATAGGCGTGTCCGCGATGGGCCTGCTGCACATGGGCGGGGCTACCGGCGGGAAAGGTGACCGCCCAGGGCAGGTCGCACGGGCCGCCGAAGCAGCAACCGTTCAAGAGGCAGCCGATTCGCCCAATCGCCAACCCCAACACGAGGCTGGGGGTGAGCAGGTCGAGCGTGGCCAGCACGGGCAGCTTGTGAGTGCGCATGAAGGCCACCAGCCCGATCGTGCCGCCAATCAGCGAGCCGTATACGACCAGCCCGCCTTGGGCAATGTTGACCATGGCCCCCAGGGTCGCGCCGGTCGTGGGTCGTTGGAAGGAAGGCCAGTATTCGATTACGTAGAATAGCCGGGCGCCGATGATGCCGGGCACGAATCCCCAGAAGACGAGCGAGAACATCATCTCGGCCTGAAGCCCTACGCGGACCGCCCGCCAGGTCAGCAGGGCCGTCGCGCTGGCCACCCCCACCAGCATCATCACCCCGTAGCCGCGGATCGGCAGCCCGCCCTCGACGCAAATCACGGGCAGCAACCACCAGATGACCGCTCCCACCAGGGCCAGCAAGGGCACGTAGCTGAAGGTGTCGGCGGTCAGCCCTTGTCGCCAAACGAGTACCGCCAGAATCACGACGCTAACGACCGCCCAAGCCGCCAACAACAGCCCGAACCCGAAAACAGGCACGCCGCCGATTTCCAGAGGGATAAAAAAAAGAGTTTGCAGCATTGTTAGAGCAGTCTTGGTACGTGCTAATTAGTTTCTATTGCGGAAAGTCTCCCCTCTCCCTTTGGGAGAGGGGCCGGGGGTGAGGGCTGAAGACGCTTCGCAGCCGCAATTACTTGAAATCAAGCAGTTCGCTCTGACGCGCCCTCACCCTAACCCTCTCCCAAAGGGAGAGGGGAGACTTGCGGCAACACAAGCTCACTAATACTCGTCGCCACCGCCCAATTTCTGCTCGACCTTGTCGGCCTGCCAGGCGATGGCGGAAAGTACGCGGCTGATGTCCAGCGGGTCGAGGGTCTCGGCTAGTTGGTTCACCTGGATGACGACCAGCCGGGAGCCGTTGACCTGCCGGACGGCGAACGCGCCGTGGAGCATTTTGGTGTTGTACTCCAGCAGCTTCATGGCGTTGCGGTCGACGGCCGGCCCACAAATCGACCAGTAGTTGACGATCGCGTGGCCCGCCTCGTCGCCGCGGCCGAACTCGACGTGGATCGACTGCTTCCTCAGCGAGCCAACCGGTACGGTGATTTGCCAGGCGTCGCCCGACTCGACGATCTTGTAGTCGGCCGCCGTGGCCACCGAACGGATCATGGCCTTAGGATCGGTGGTGACGGGCGCCAGGTCGGCGAAATCTGGTCCGACGCCACTAGCGGCGCCGGCGGCTGCCATGGCGGCCGGCGTGGTCCGTGCGGCGGCCGGTTGACCCGTGCCGGGTTTAAGCGGCGTGGCGCCGGCGGCCATCGACTGCTGGATCATGCCGGGCATCATCATACCAAACCCGGCCCCGAGCCCCATGCCCATCGCTCCACCACCGCTGCCGCCCCCGCCGCCGCCCTGTTCGGCCAGCTTCCTCATGCTGTTGGCGGCCTGGAACTTCATGAAGTTGTTCAGATCGCCCACGGCGCCCATCGAGCTTCGGGCGTCGATGGCCTTCTGCACTTCCTCGGGCGGGGTGATGGCGTTGACGAAGAAGTCGACCAACTCCAGCCCGTACTTCGAGAACTCCTCGGTCACCTTCGCCCGCGTGCCGGCCCCGATCTCGTCGTACTTGGCCGGCAGGTCGAGAATGCTGATACCCAGGGTACCCAGCAAGTCGGTCAGCCGGGCGACGATCAGGTCCTTGAGGAAGGCGGTGACCTCGTCGGTCGTGTACTTGCCCTGCGTGCCGACTAGCGTGTTCAAAAGCAACGCTGAATCGACCACGCGGAACGAGTACTTGCCAAAACTTCGCAGCCGCACCATGCCGAAGTCGGCGTCGCGGAAAGTGATCGGCTGCGGCGTGCCCCATTTCTGGTCGAGAAAGGTCTGTTTCCCAATGAAATAGACCAGGCACTGGAAGGGCGATTTCTCCCAGGGGATCGTCAGCAGCCGGGTTAGCAGGGGCACGTTGGCCGTGGTCAGCGTGTGCCGGCCGGGGGAGAAGCAGTCCAACGCCTTTCCGTCGCGAAAAAAGATCGCCTCCTGGTTCTCCTGCACGATCAACTGCGCGCCGACCTTGATATCGGCTGAACCCTCCGGCGGTATCCGGGATACCAACGACCGGTTCAACTCATCGAAGAACTGGATTACTTCCATACGAAGTGCCATGCGAATACTCCCATATACAAAAAGGGGTTAGGGACCAGGGGTCGGAGGCCAGAACTCCCACGCCACGGTGCCCTCAAAATGCTACCCTCTGATCCCTGGCCTCTGGCCCCTGATCCCTGACTCCTACTCCAAGCCCTTGAGCATGTCGGAGCGGAGGTCCCATTGCTGCTGGAGGTCGTCGATCCGGTCGAGACTTTCGCCGACCAGCGCGGCGAGTTTGTCCGGCTGGTCGGGCAACTGCTCGATCGTCGTGGCCAGCGTATCGACCTGCTGCATCAGGCCCAGGTCGTGCTCGTACACGCGGTCCAGCAGGCCCTCGTTGACATTGACCAGATCGAAGAAACCGCTGTAGCCCTGCATCGCGCTGCGGATGTTCCAGATCAGTTTGTCCAATCGGGTGCGTAGCCGCTCGACTTGTGGCAGCAGATCGATCTTGCCCGCGTCGGCCAACGGCCGGCTCAGGTTGTCGATCGCCCGCTTCGACCTTTCCAACCGCTCGGCCAGCCAGGTTCTCTGCAACTCGTCGCTCTCGCGACGGTATTCCTTTTCCAGGTATCCTCGGAAGCCGGGTATATAGCGTAATACGCTTTCGATGATACCCCGGTTATCGGCGTGGTCTCTCGGTTCCGGCATGATCCTCTCCGACGAGCGTAATGATATTTACGAAAATCGCGACAGGTGTATCTTAATGCGACCGCGGCCGTAATCAAATAGGGGCTTGCTTAACGACTCCGCTGCGTTGTGCGTATTTTGCACGCGTGTATTCTGGTTCATCCGGCTGAAGCGTAGTTTTCCGTAAGTTGTTGCTGGCAGCAAGGGGAGCGTTTCAGATTTGCGGGAGAGAATGATAGCAAAGCTGGCACTATAGATT
>CAZDHN010000557.1:0-4580 GCA_964505115.1 uncultured Planctomycetaceae bacterium | reverse complement strand
GGAGGCCATGTGATCTTCACCCATCGCGGCCAGGACGACGACCCCTGGTGGCACATTTGGCGAATCAACGTCGACGGCTCGGGGCTGGTGCGGTTGACCCGGGGTCCCTATCACGACGTGGGGCCGGTTTACCTGCCCGACGGGCGGATCGCCTTCGGTTCCAGCCGTAGCGGGATTCGTGACGAGTACCACGGTTATCCGTGTACCGCCTTGTACGTGATGAACGCCGACGGCGGCGACATGCACCCGATCGCCACCAACATCGGTCGCGACAACGAGCCGGCCGTGCTGCCCGACGGCCGAATCGTCTTCAGCCGCCTGGAAGTGTTCTACTCTCGCAACAAGACTGAGCTGACGGTTCACGCCATGCACCCGGACGGAACGCAGGACGTGGTGCTTTACGGACCCGAGCGGCGCGATTACTGGCAGCAGCAGTACGCTAAGGGGCCGCGAGGTCCCGGCGAGACGGGCAACGCGCCGCGCACGCATCGAGTGTTGCGGATATCGCAGCCGCAAGCCATGCCCGACGGCCGGCACGTCATCGTGGCGACCCCCGGCGGATTGACGTTGCTGGGATCGCGTCGCGACACGGAAACGATCATCACGCCGGACAACAATATACGGGCCTACACCACGCCCTTCCCACTGCCCGACGGCCGCGTGCTGTGCGCTTCAACGCTCAAGGCGGTCAACAAGCAGAAGGGCGACCTGGGCCTTTACCTGTTCGATCCGGTCGGCGGTAAGCTGGAGTTGATCTACAACGACCCGGCCACGGCCGACTTCGAGCCGCGGCCGGTGCTGGCGCGTCAACCGCCAATTGTCCAGCCCGCCAAGGCGAAGCGGCACGGCTACAGCGGCCGGTTCTTGTGTTCGTCGGTGTTTGTCACCCAAGAGGCCGACGTGCCGCAACGGGGCCGGCTGGTGCGGTTGATCGAGGGCGTGCCCGTGGTGGGGCGGCACAGCACGCAAACCAACGATTGGCCCGTTTGGAAGAACCATGGCGGCACGTTCGCCCGCGTGTTGGGCACCGTGCCGCTTGCGCCCGACGGTTCGTTCAACGTCGAGGTACCGGCCGACCGGCTGATGCACTTCCAGGTACTGGACAGCGATCGCCGCGTGATCGGCAACCAACTTACCTGGATCTATCCACGGCCGGGCGAACGAAAATCGTGCGTGGGCTGCCACGAGAAGCCGCACACCTCGACCCGGGGTAACGATCCACTGGCCTCGCACTATCCGCCCGTCAAGTTCCTGCCAAACGGCGACGAGTTCAGCTATCGAGCCAAGGCCTGGATGAAGGGCTACCTGCCGGCGGCGGTGGAGGAACGAACCCGAACGGTGCGCTCGGTTAATCTGTTGGGTCGGCAGTGATTGTTAGAGCCGCGGCGTCCCCGCCGCGAGTTACGTTGACCGCGAGTGAACGTCACCCGCCCCGAGGACGGGGCGGCTCCAAACCATCCAGTAGGGCGATCAGTGCGTCGTAGTAGCTCTGGCTCTGTGGGTCGTTGTGATCGCGGCCCTTGATGGTGACGAACTGCTTGGGCTGGTTGGCCGCCTCGAACAGGCTCCGGCCGAACCGATAGGGAATTATCGAGTCGCGGTCGCCGTGGCTTTGCAGCAACGGACCGTGGTATTTGGCAATTTTGGCCGCCGAATCGAACCTGTTTCGCATGATTGTTCGCACGGGCAACCAGGGGTAGTAGTATGCGGCCACGTCGGGAATCGAGGTGAACGTACTCTCCAGCACCAGCGCTTTGGCCCCGTCGGCCGCGGCCAGATCGACGGCCACCGCGCCGCCCAGCGAGCGGCCCATCAGGACGATTTCGCCCGGATCGATCCCTTCACGCTTGGCCAACCACTGTCGCGCCGCTCGCGCATCCTGATACAAGCCCGCCTCGTTCGGCTTGCCCTGGCTGCGGCCGTAGCCACGGTAGTCGAAGATCAGCACCGACACACCCAGCCGCTCGCGCAGCATTTGCATCGCTGCGGCCCTGTGGCTGAGATTCCCGGCGTTGCCGTGACAAAACAGCACGACGCCACGCGGCTTGGGATGCGGCAGATACCAGCCGTGTAGCCGGATACCGTCGGCCGCCTGGAACCAGGCATCTTCCGGCTTGATACCCAGCGGCTCCCAGTCGCCGCCCGGATAGGGCGTGGGAAAGAAGATAAACCAGTTTTCCAGGAACATCATTAGCACCACGATCAAAAGGTAGGCCACCGGCAGCCACAGCAAAGTCGGAAGTCGGAACTTGGAGGTCGGAGTTGCGAGGTCGGAGGTCGGAACTGGGAGGTCGGAACTGGGAGGGGCGTTAGGTTCCTTGGAGGACTCGCTATTCATAACCCCGACCTCCGACTTCCGACTTCCCAGTTCCGACCTCCGACCTATAGAAAGACCTCGCGCCGATGAGAGTCGGCGCGAGGTCGATCGTTGGCTTGATGTTTGGTCGGCCTATCACTCGTTGAACTGGTAGTTTGGGTTCTTAACGTCGAAGTCGGCGTCGGTGAACCCTTGATTCACCTTAAGGTGCAGATAGGTATACTCCTCGAGCAACCGCGGCGCCCCGCCCTCTTCCAAAGGCCAGTCGTACGCTTCGTAGCGGAGCGGGATGTTCTGCTCTTCGTCGATGAAGATCCGGGCGAGGTGGAAGAGGAAGTTTCGTCGCGGCTTGGGATGCATCACCTGGATGCAGGTACACTGGCGACCGTTGATCTTGGCGCCCTTGAGGAACTTGACCTCGCACTCGCCGAACTTCGTGTCGTTTTGGCCGATTTCCACAAGCTTCGTCATCAGATTCTTGACACCCAGTTCGGTGATCGGGTAGCGTTGTCCCCGCATGGCGATAATGCCGTCGGGTTTCAACGAAACGGTGCCGAACATGGTCTTCTTGAGCCCCGTGCCATGGGCCAGGATATTGCCGCTATTCTGGCCCTCGATATAAATTACCTCCTGCCCCTTCAGGGTGGGTGGGCCGAGGAACGACATGTACACGCTGAACGGCTGGTGACGCACTTTGATGAACAGGTATTCGTGCTCGCCGACCTTGTCGTTGATCCGTTCGCGCTTGACCACCGTCGCCGAATAGTCGCGAATCCTCTCGATGTCGCGCAGACCCTTGCTGGCCCAGCGTAAGGCGGGCATCAAGGGATGCTCGTTGGGATTCTGTTTCGTGAAGGATTCCGACGGCTGGTTGCGAACCGGGTCGGACCGCTCGGCCAGCCTGATCGGCTGCTGCTGCTGAATCGGCGTAAGCCCAGCCCGCGGTCGGGTGGGCTGGTACTGACGCGCCCCTACCTGCTGGGTCATCGCCGCCGAAACCAGGCAGGAATAGGCAAACAGGGTCACCAGGCACAATTTAAGGCCCCGAATACTTTTGCTAGCCGCGTCCGCAACCCAAGAGGCCCCGAATACATCTGAGCAAGGTGCGCGCATCTCGCGACATAAAAGTCCAAAACGCATGTAAACCTCCTTGTTGGTAGTCCCGGGACCCGGCTGCGATCTGACTGCTGCAAAGGTCGGATGTAGCCATCATCCAAATGATTCTCTAGAGGAAGAGACCTGTCAAGGGTGCAACTTTTGTGCCAAACCCCCCTGATGGCCTTTGCCAGCCCGCCGAAATCTCGTCAAGCCGCAAGAACTCCCGTCCGTTTCGCCAAGCCGTGCCGTCAAATCTCCCTCTCGACGGTATCTTCCCGTTCGTGCTTATCGCGTATTCGCGCGGACATTATTACAATGTTTCTTTCAAGGAAGCGCTTTTGCCTAACCCTTGCGACCCAAGTCACCGAACTACACGATAACAATCCATATAGCTTAACCCCTAATTGCCAAATTCGGGAGACCACAATTGTGAATACCCGCGACGTCGACATCAACACGGTCGTCTCCGTACCGTTCGAGGAAAATGCCTTCGTGGCCCGGATAGGGGATAGGGATGATTGCCTGGTAATCGACCCAGGCCTGGAACCGGATAAGATCATCCAATATCTCGACGATCGGGGTCTCACGCCGGTGGCCATACTCAATACACACGGACACAGCGACCATATCGGTGGCAACGCCGCTCTGAAAACCCGCTGGCCCGACTGCCAGTTGGTTATCGGAACCGCCGAAGCACCCAAGCTGACCGATCCGAAGTTGAACCTGTCGGCCACTTTCGGCGTGGGGCTCGTCAGCCCACCGGCCGACGCGACCGTCGACGACGGCCAGATATACTCGGCGGCCGGGTTCGATCTGCTGGTCCGCGAGATCCCGGGCCATTCGATCGGCCACGTGGTCTACATCTGGCAAGACCACAATCCGCCGGTGGTCTTCGTGGGCGACGTGATTTTTGCCGACAGCATCGGCCGGACCGACTTCCACGACGGCAACTTCCAGCAACTCCGCTCGGGAATCCACGAAAAGCTGTTCACCCTACCCGACGACACCATCCTGCTACCCGGCCACGGCCCCCCCACCACCGTCGGCAAAGAAAAACGCACCAACCCCTTCGTGGGCCTGGAGGCCGAGGAGTAGCGGCCGGTCGAGATTCGCCGTGGCGGCGTCAGGGCGTCCGGGACGCTCCACGCCCCTTTTACCGGGTGTT
>CAZDHN010000556.1:0-4584 GCA_964505115.1 uncultured Planctomycetaceae bacterium | reverse complement strand
TTAGCCAAAGCGACCTCTTGGTGTACCCTCAATTGTGATTTGCGGCACTAGGGGTTTGCCATCGGCGGTGAACTCACCCTGGCCGAGCAGGTCGACGCCGACAACCGCCACGCCGGCCGCAAGCAGTCGGGTGACGGCCGGCTTGGGCTGACCGCCGTCAAATAGACCCTGCTTGCCCCGCCTATCGATCCAGATGACGAGCCGCTTGTTCCACTTCTTCGGCGTCAGAAGCACGATGGGCAGTTCTTCCCCCTCGGCTTCGTGGCGTAGCAGCAATTTCGACAGCCGCCAATCGCCGGCGTCCTTTTCTTCACGACCGACGCACTTGACCGCGCCCGGTGACGGCAGGCTTCGGCCGATCATCACGTCGACCGCTCCCCCCACCACTTGGCGATATTTCTTCAGCCCGGCCCGGTCGCGCGGCAGCAAGGCGGCCAGTTGACGTTGTGAGTCGTCCGTGATCAACTTCAGCAGCGACCGTTCGTAATCGTTGCCGCCGGGCGGCTGGGGATGGCCGTCGTCCCAAACGGTCATCTCCTCCTTCGACAATGGCAGGTAGTCGCGCTCGACGATGGGCTCCTTCTGGCCCAGCTTCAAGTGTTTGTTGAACCAGTGGTACATCACGTGCCGGCCGACCGAGTTGTAGTTGTGCCCGAACTGCAAGAACGCCGCAACCTTAACCAGATCCTCGACGCCCAACATCTTGTAGTGCTGCTTCAGCTCGGGCAGGCCCTTGGTCATCATCTCCTGGGTCCAATCGCGGGCGGCCGTCATGGCCAGCGGCCGGGGGGAAATGAGTGCCGCTATCTCGACGTTGCCCGTGCCGACTCGCAAGTAGGGCGCGTTCTCGCAGGTGCAGCCACCTTGCATTGCGGTCGAGACCATCACGGCCGGGAAGGCGACGGCCGGTCGGGTATCGACGGCGCAGAGGATAAACGTCTGTGTGCCGCCGCCGCTTGCCCCGGTCACGCCGATCCGCTTGGCGTCCACCTCGGGCAGATCGCCGAACCAATCGAGCACGCGGATCGAGTTGTAGGTTTGTAGGCCCATCGTATTTTGCAGCCGGGCCTCCGCTTGTGGACTGCCGTAGCCCCAAGCCTCGGCCGCGTTCATGTCTTCTCGCGGGCTGGAGCCGTGCGGCAACTGCTGGCTGTCGGCGTAACCGACCATGTCCCAATGGAAGACGGTGCAACCCATCCGGGCGAGTTGCACGCAGCGGGCCTGAATCGGATAGCGGCCGCCGACTTCAAACCGTTCAGCACCCTCGGCGATATCCTTCTTCACCTTCTTCTCGCCCGCGTCGTAAAACCGCCCGTTGGCCCAATGCCCGTGCGGACACAACACGCCCGGCCCGGGCCCGGAACGTCCCTTGGGCCGATACAGGTTGCCGCTGACGAAATGGCCGGGGAAGCTTTCCAGAAAGACCTTCTCGACCGTATAGTCGTCGCGGTCGACCTTGCCGTGGATAACCGCATTGGCGGGCGTCTTGCTGGGCATGGGCCAGAGGCCGATCGCCACGCGCAACTGGCGGCGGAGTTGCTTGCAGCGCTCGGCCCAGGCCTCGGAAGTCTCGCACGGCTTGAAAGGGAAGTAGCCGTTGAGGTCGTTCAGTTCACCCAGCCGCGTGTCGTCGGGCAGCTTTCCCTCCGGCAGCACGCGGCCGGACTCGGCTTGCGCGTCGACCGTCGAAACCAACAACGCAAGCCCCGATACAAAGCAAAACCCCAAGAGACGCCGCGCGTTCGACCGGTAGTTTCTCATGCTTCTTGACTCCCGTTGTTTGGTTCTGAGTTTATGGTGGCGTATTTTGACTGGACAGCGACGCTTAGCACTACATTGCAGTGTCCAAATGCTTCACCATTTAGCGGGCGGGCTTGCCCGCCGTTGCTTGCAAAGGACTTCCTGATCCCCTGATTTCAACGGCGGGCAAGCCCGCCCGCTAAATGGGAGTTGGAAGCACCCACTACTTATACTCCCAGCGGCGGTCGGCTGCAACTGTTCGCGACTCAGCCGGCCACGGGGAGTCCGGGGGTTGGCGTCCGCGGGGAATTGCTGTACGATTCCCCTTGGCATCGCGATTCGCTACCCAGTATCCAAGACAGTCTCGATCGGTTGGAGGCCCGGATGTCGCAGAAGCAGACGGTCATTTACGCCGCCGCCACGGTGCAGGAAGCGTACCTATTGAAGGACGTGCTGGCCGAGGCGGGCATTGTGGCGCTGGTGACCAACGAGGTGCTAGAGGGCGGGGCGGGCGTGGACGTCATCGGCTGGACGACGCTCGCTCGCGTAGTGGTCGGTGAAGACGACGCCGAAGCGGCCCGCCGAATAGCACTCTATTTCGACGGCGCCAAGGACCGACTGCCGGATGATTTGACCGAGGAGACGAACTTGACCGACCATATTGACGACCGTCTAATCGACAGCGGAGCAGGGGAGGGCGGGGAGTCGGGCGTTACGATCGACATCTGGCCCCGCTGTCCCGAGTGCGACGCGCCCCGGCCGACGAAATGCCCCATCTGCGGGACGATCGGCAGCGACTTCCATCAGGCCGACCCCGACTTCATCGGCACGCCCGACAAGGGCGAGCCGGCGGAAGCCGCCTCGTGCAAATGCTCGTCCGGCGGCTGTTCATCCGGCCACGCGGCTGGGGAAGAGGAGCCGGTCGAAGCAGGCGAGCAGTCGCCGGATGAATTTGAGGAGGCCGAACCGGTAGGGCTAATGTTGATGTGCCCAACCTGCGACGAGCCCTTCGCGCCCGAGTTCCCCCGCCGCTGCGCGTGGTGCGATCACGAGTTCGACGACGGGTACGAGGTCGACCATTTCCACGACGAGCCGCCGGAAGAGGTCGGTAGCCGCGTGCTGCTGGTGATTTTCTTCCTGATGGCGCTGCTCCTGGCCGTCGTATTCTACTTCGTGGCCGTGCTCTGAGTCCTTGCCGCCCGTGGGTTCGCGCAAAGACGCAGAGGTGCAAAGGCGCAGGGGGAAAAAGAAAAGAAAAGGGAACGGAACGAAGCGGTTGCCGCCAAATCCCGCCCCTGGGCCTCGACCCTTTGCGTCTTGGCCCCTTGGCGTCTTTGCGTGAGACTTCCCGACCGCCCTCTCCGGAAAAGCTTGCCGGCTAACTTCCGAACTCCGGGCGGCGGCGGTTGAGTTGGGATTGCAGCCGTTGGACGATGGAACTGTGCATCTGGCTGACACGGCTCTCCGAGAGATCGAGCGTGGCGCCGATTTCCTTCATGGTCAGTTCTTCGTAGTAGTAGAGGATAATGATCAGCCGCTCGTTCCGATTGAGCCCCTTGGTGACCAGCCGCATCAGGTCGTTCTTCTGGATGCGTTTGGTGGGATCCTCGCCCTTCTTGTCTTCGAGGATGTCGATTTCGCGAACGTCTTTATAGCTGTCGGTCTCGTACCACTTCTTGTTCAGACTGATCAGGTTCACCGCGTTGGCGTCGAGTATCATCTTTTCCAACTCGGGGACCGTGATCGTCAACTGCTCGGCCAGCTCGATCTCGGTCGGCTGCCGGCCGTACCGCGCCTCGACGGTCTTGATGGCTTCGTTCAGCTTGCTCGCCTTGGAACGGACGAGTCGGGGGACCCAGTCCATGGTTCGCAATTCGTCGAGCATTGCCCCGCGGATTCGCGGCACGCAATACGTTTCAAACTTAACGCCTCGCAGTAGGTCGAAAGCGTTGATGGCATCCATCAGTCCGAACACGCCGGCCGAGATCAGGTCGTCTAGCTCGACCCCCTCGGGCAGCCGAGCCCAAATCCGTTCGCCATTATATTTCACCAGCGGCAGGTACATTTCCACGAGCCGATTGCGCAGCTCACCGTCGGACATGTCCTGCTTGAATTCGATCCAAAGCTGCTCCACGTCTGCCGACGCGAAAGTGGTTGCCATGCATTCCTCCGTGAAAGTGCCTTGCACGCCATACGGTTGATGACCGCGATGCGGTCATCGGCCGTGTGTGGTGCAACGCACTGCTTATTCGAGATCCTTCTCGAGGCGGCAAGGCCGCCACACAATGTTGTTCGAGATGCTACTTATGAGACGCTTGACTTCGATGCCTTTTCGGTGGCCAATCCGGCCTGGACGACGGCACCCACCGATTCGTCCACAATCCATTCGGCCAGCCGGCCAATAACATATCCAACGGCGGAAAACACCAGCAGGCTCAACCAGGCCGACAGCAGGGTCGACTCGACACCCGATCCATGCAACATGCCCCGGGCGACGCACGTCAACAGTGCCAAGGGCCCCAGGATGCCCGCATAGATGCGTGCCACAAGTTTCTTTCCCAAAAGCGCCGCAAATTTTGCCTAGCCAGTGCAAATTAACAGACGGCTACCTGCCGGTACTGTTCATTATAGTCGTCTGTTAAGGCTTTCGGGTTGAGCCGGTTTTTCCGTTTTTTCCGGTTTGGTAATCTCCCCTACGGTGCTTGGTAACTTGGGCCATGAAGGCTCATATCCTCGGAGCCGCCCCGTCCCCGGGGCGGGTGTTGTCGAGTCGCCATAACCCGCGGCGAGGACGCCGCGGCTCGGTTGATCACTCCGCTTTCCGTTTTCCGCTTTCCGTTTTCC
>CAZDHN010000555.1:0-4595 GCA_964505115.1 uncultured Planctomycetaceae bacterium | reverse complement strand
CACCGGGCCGTGGGGCGATTCGGTCGAGGAACTCGACTGGTCGGCCGGCCGGATTCTCGACAAGCTCAAGCAGCTTGGGCTGGACAAGAACACGCTGGTCCTCTGGACCTCCGACAACGGGGCGCCCAGCGCGGGTAAGCCTGACGATCTCAGCCGCGGCACGAACCGGCCCCTCTACGGTCGCGGCTACACTACGGCCGAAGGCGCCTTCCGCGTGCCGACCATCTTCTGGTGGCCCGGCCACGTTCCCGCCGACACGACTTGCACCGAGATGGCAACCACGATGGACATGCTGCCCACCTGCGCGCTGCTTGCCGGCACGAAGCCGCCGCAAGATAGAATCATCGACGGCCGGGATATTCGCCCGCTGTTGTTCGGCGGAGAAGGGGCCAAGTCGCCGCACAAGGTGTTTTATTATTATATGGCCGATCACCTCCAGGCGGTTCGCTCGGGTGAATGGAAGTTGTTCGTACCGGTCGAGAAGCCCCAGCGGCATCCGCACTATCGCGGTCAGGGACCATCGCCGGCCATGCTGTTTAACGTCGTCACTGACATCGGCTGCGAGCACGACGTGGCTGGGCAGCATCCGGAGATCGTCAAGCGGCTGACCGCCCTTGCCGAACAAGGTCGCGCCGATCTGGGCGACCTCGGCCAAAAGGGCGCCGGCCAGCGTCCCGTCGGCCGATTCGAAAACCCAGTGCCGAGGTTACTGGAGAAGAAGTAGTAAATCTGGGGTCAGACCTTGAATAGTGAATAAGGCGGATTGGCCTCGCACTTGACGACAGCGCCACAACCCTTATTCACTATTCAAGGTCTGACCCCAAGCGACACGGCCCGAGCCAGACCTACCGCGAGGTGCCAACCGACATCATGCTCGCGACGCAGTACCGTAACGGCGTGAGCGTGGAGATCGAGCCGGGCTCGGTCGTTCAAGACTTCGCGCTGGAAGCGGAGGCCGATTGACGGGGCGTCAGAGGAACCCAAGTGCGGAATGCCGAATCCTCTCTGCCAACATGAGTGAGACACTGGCCGTGCGTGATCGCAGTTGAACACCTGCCAATTACTGGTGAGGCCGGTCATTTTGCAGCATCGAGAGGGCAACCGAGGAGACGGGCGGCAACGACGTTGGCCGGTAATAGTGGCGGTAGATACCAGCCAGGATATCATCTTTGGGGGCCATGGCGATTGAGATGGGGCAGCGGAAGGCAAGTTTCAGTTCATCCATTCTCCGGGGCTCCGGCGGCGTATCGACGGCGACCGTCACGACCCCACCATGAACCGCCACCGGCAACACCCGCTTCTGCCAGGCAATTGCTTTGGGTATGAGGGCAAGTATCGCCGCTGGAATTTCGATCTGCTCCAGATTGATGAACTCGTAACCCAACTCCGCTGCCTGGGCCCTACAGGCATTGGAGCCTGCCATGTTGGGCAGAATCTCCAGGGTCGCGGCCAAACCAAACTCCGTGGGCGAGAAGGCCACCTTTATAGCCCGCCTCTTTTTCCCCTTCATGATCGACATCTCCCCGGACGGTCCGACGAGTCGCGCCAGTCTGGCCAAGACGGGGTAAAACAGCCGCAAGGGAAGTCCCTCCCTCGGATGAACCGCGCTTTGGACGCGGTAGGCTACTTCGATACGGTCCTCCCAGGGCAAGAGCAGAATCGCCGAAGCCCTTGCGTGTAAGGCTTCAGCAATCAGCAACTCCAAGAGGTGAATGGCCGATGGACTATCGGAATCAGTCGGTTCGTCAGTAGTCGTCTGGCTTATGAATCGGCCAATCCATTCTCGCGAGATATCCGGATTGACGACGAAGGACGGATCATCGAAAAGCGAGGCAACTTTCGCCGAGACATCCTCCAGGTGCTCCGTTACGAGGTTCAAGAGAGTCCCGTTCGAATCGATGGATGGAAAAGACCGTAGCGCGAAACAGTAGAGGAAGTTGATCCGGGCGTCTCGCGACATCGCCGGATCAAGCGATACATGCTGCCCCTCCGCGAGTTGGCGGCATGACAGATACTGCCCATAGGCCATCGCGATGCCTTTGGCGATATCGTCTCGTTCCAGATAGTCCTCCAAACGCGCGATGATGGCCTCTCGTAGCCCCCAGATCTTGCCTTCCAGATACTTGCGGGCCTCGACGGGAAACTGCGGCATCAGATGTGCCTGGGGAAAGACAACTTCCAAGTTCCCGGTGGCCGGATCTTTCTTACAGAGCCGAGGGCTGCCGCGCACGTGTTGGAAGAGCCGAAACATTTCCTCGCCGCCGAGGGTGCGTAGATGATCGAGAACGGATTCCACAAGGGAGTTCGAAAACGCCTGGCCCCGTTGTGCCGGCTGGTCGCTTGGTTGGCTGGCGGGGCCCGCCGATTCCGGTGGCTGCGACAATTCCCAGAGCAGAAGATCCGCTACTTCAGAATCCGACACCCCATAATACCGTTCGATGGCCGCAACGATCTCGCCTTCCGGTGCCATGGCCAGGGAGATCTGGCGATTCAGAATGAAATGCAGATTGTCGATGATTTCAGGGCTTCCCGGATCGGGGACCACGACCAATAAGCTGTCGCCTTCGATCGCCACCGGCAAAACGGTGTATTGCCTCGCAACTGACTCGGGGACCGCCTTCAAGATTGAGGCAGGAATCTTCGTTTCCTCAAGATTCACGAACCGATAGCCAAACTTGGCTGCCCGTGCATTGCAGAGGGCCGAAGGCGACACGTCCCGCGGGATCTCCATGAGTGCCGACAAACCATGCTTCGTCGGCTTGAATGTTACCCGCAGCCTCTGCTGCTGGCCTCCAAGAAACACCTTGATCACGCCGTGCAGGTTGACCATCGTCGTCAGTTTGACCAGCACGGAATAGAGCATTCGTGGCTGAAGATCCTCCCGTTGGCAGACGCCGTCGTCGATCCGATAGGCCACCTTGACGCGGTTTCCAACCGGCCTAATCAAGACTCGCGACGCCCCCATCCTGAACGCTTCGGAGATCAATTGATACACCCGGTCGGTAACCGGTGCACTGTCGGGATCGATAATCTCCGCGGCAGGCACTGATTGGTCGTCGTCGGCGGCCACTTCGACAAAATCGATTTCGGCTTCCGACGGTTCGCTGCCGGAGGTTTCCAACGTCCCGGAGGGCGGGCGCGAAAAGCACCGGTCCATTGCGGCAAGGATTGCATCCTCGGGCGCCATCACAAGAGTGACCGGGAGACCCAACTCAAACCGAAGACGGTCCGTGTTCCCCAGCTCCATCGGATCGCTCACCGCAACGACCAGATGATCGCCATCCATCGCGACCGGCAAAACCTTGTCGCGTCGGGCGACGGTTTCCGGAATGAGTCGCAAGACGGAAGCTGGAATCGTCGTTTCGTCCAGATCGACGCAATCATAGCCGAGCTTTTCCGCTCGGCCTTTGTAAACACCAAACGACGAGATTGCCGGGAAGGGGAACTTGTCGTGGCAGGCAGGGCACGTGACCACGGTTCCCTTGGGAAGGATCTCCCCGGACAGTTCCTTCTTGCAGCGGGGACAGGGAATCGAGACGACATTATCAGTGGCCATAACACCCCCCGTCACAATGGGCCAACATGCTTGTGCCGCAACGTCGGTGCCGCACTATTGATCCTTGCATGGTCAATGCGCGGAGCAAGGGGGTTCCGCCGGGGAACCGGGCTCCGCCCTTGATCATTGACTATGCAAGGGTCACTAGTCGCTTCTCATTATACCCTCCACCCCAAGTCATGGAAGCGCTTTCAATGGGCACCCCTGTCATCGAGAAACTTGGGGCGACGCTCCCGCCGTTACTGCCGGGATACCGCAAAACTATCAAGTGGGCGATACCGGACTCGAACCAGTGACATCCACGGTGTAAACGTGGCGCTCTAGCCAACTGAGCTAATCGCCCAATTATCCAGCCGGACGTGGGGGGTGCCAATCCTCCCAAGTCGGGCCAGACATTCTACAGACAGTTGATACTACCGGGGCAACGGGTTGTCTGTCAATTGCCTCACCCCCGGCACCTCTCCCAAAGGGCGAGGGGAGTTCTTGATGTCGCCCCTCTCCGGCAAGCGGGCGAGGGGAGTATTTCTTGGCAAACCGGCTTAACGACGCTTGGTCAGAATATTCCAGGGAGATTGATCGGCGACTTCGAGCACTTCGTAGCCGTCTTCCTCGTCGACGCAGGGGGATAGAATGGCCAGAAGCTTTGCGTCGCTCTTGCTGGTATTGAACGACGCATGGACCTTGTCGGCGGGGATGAAGACCGAATCGCCCGGCGTCATCGTGCGCTTCTCCTCGCCCAGCCACTGCTCGACCTGGCCGTCGATCACGTAGATCACTTCTTCTTGTTGCGGGTGTTTGTGAAAAGCGTGTCCGCCGCCGGGCGTCAGGGTGACCTCGATAACCACCAATTTCTCGGCGGCCGTATCGAGCGGCCGACTGCACCAGGTCATCGAACCCCAATCGAGCTGTTCACGCGCGGCCTCCGCCGCGGGCACGAATTTGCCGTCCATACGCCTACTCCTGGTGGTTGGTGGTTGGTAGTTGGTTCATCCGGCTGAAGCGTAGTTTTCCGTAAGTTGTTGCTAGCAGCAAGTTTCCT
>CAZDHN010000554.1:0-4597 GCA_964505115.1 uncultured Planctomycetaceae bacterium | reverse complement strand
GACCAAAATGAACACCACATTACTCCTCATTTTCGGGAGCCCACCCTAACCCTCTCCCAAAGGGAGAGGGGACCGACTGTCGGCGTCCTGCAAAAGTCCAGTTTGATATTCAAAGCGTGGCGTGTTGATTTTGCGGGGGTCGATGGTTGTGTTGTTCTTCAGGCGGATCATGTCGTTGTCGACGTGGAAGCGTTGCAGGTGGAAGGGGTCGTCGCCGGGGAAGTTGTATCCGCCGTAGGCCGAGCAGACCGCCTCGTATCCAGCCCGGCGTGCCAGCGCAAAGGCCTCCGAGTTCAAGTTCTCGCGCTGCCCGAAGGGGAAGGCGAAGTATCGGACCGGCCGTTGGATTGCCTGTTCGAGGTCGTCCTTGGCGGTTATCACTTCTCGACGAAGCCGGGCGGGGTCGCTGATCGCGCCCAGGTCGACGTGCTCGTGACAATGCGAGCCGATCTCGATTCCGGCGGCCGCCATCGAGCGGATTTGTTCCAGAGAATTGACGCTAAAGCGATTTCCGGCGGCCAGATCGTGGTCGAAGAATCGGGTATCCAGCACATTGCCCGCGGTGACGAAGTACGTGCATGGTATCTTCTTCTTGATCAAAAGCGGGATCGCCTCTCGGCAGTTGCAGGCGTAGCCGTCGTCGAAGGTAATACTGACCGCGGGCCGGGAGTTCCCGTCGCTGATCCGCTCCTGTGCTTCCGCCAGCGAGATTAGGTCGAACCGCGATTGGAGCCAGTCGATCTGCCGCCGAAACATCCGGTTGGAGGCAGTCCACGGGTTGGCCTTATCGTCGGCGATTCGATGGTAGAAGAGCACAACCACCGGCACGCGCCCTTCCACTGCCGCCCGCCGCGCGCACCATCGCCGATACGGCCCCGAACCGTGGTAATAGAAATTCAGAAGCATCGTTTTCCAAGGTGCCATAACATCAGATTCCAACAAGCACTATCAACTATCAACTATCAACTACTCACTATCCACTACCACCGCGCATTCTCGCTAAACCACGTTTGACCAACTTCTTCGTGCCGCTACCGGCCAGCCAGAGGCCGTGCCGCCACTGTGCGGCCTGCGTATCGGCAACGGCGCGGATTTCCAGGCAGTCGCGCGGTTCCGCCCGCCAGTTTCGTTTGTATGGCTCGTCGCCGCGGAGGAAATCGAACGCCCGGTAACCGTGCTCGATGGCTTGCCGGATGGTGGCCATGGTGATCAACCGGCCGGGCGAGACTTCCTCCATATCCGGGTCGATTCCCGACTGGTAGGCGTAAACGATACCGTCACCGACGAACTGATATTCCGCGGCAACGGGGCGCCGGTCCAGTTCGAGCCACTGCAATCGCAACTGGCCGGCCCGAAGCAGCAGCCCGGCCACCTCGCGATGGAAGGAATTGAACCGGTCGGAGGCGAAGCAACCCGGCTGGCCGGCGCTCGACCATCTTCGCTGATGCAGGTCGACGAAGATATCCATCGCGGCGGGCAACTGCTGAGTTCTCTCGACGGTGTGCAACACTGCCCGGCCCGTCTCGAACAGGTTCCGCTGGTCGCGGCGGATCCGCTTGCGGTGCGTTTTGGAGAGCGTTCCCAGGTAGTCGTCCCAGTGGGTGGGCAGATCAATCCGCCAGCAACTGGGGCCCGGGCGACGATGGATCGTGTTGCCGTGGACGTCGAGCCGCTTGACGAGCTTCGCCACGACCGGGTCCTCCGCGTCAACACCGGTCAACTCCAAGAGGTCCCAGCGGTTGGCATTGTCGCTGCCGGAACTGCCGCGCGTCTGGCCGCTGAGCCACTCGGCCATCGCCTCGGTCACCTGGGATTCCTGGCCGGGCTGGCAGAGCACGGTCGAGTATTCCGAGCAAACCTCGCCCGAACCGAGAAATCGCAGCACGCGACCGTGTGTCGCGGAGCTGTCGAGATACCACGGTGCGATGCCGACCAGCGTGCCGGTCTGGTCCAAGACACAGGGAACGAATAGTCTCGCCGAGCGATTTCTGCCGGCCGGATTGTCGCCATAGTGTCGCCACCAGCTCGAATTCCAGGCCCAACCGCGAAAGGGTATCCCGGCGGCCAGACGGTCCCACGTTTCGGCGTAGGCCGCCAATTCATCGAGCGTGGAGACAAGGTGTACGTACATAGTTGCCAGTCAATAATGGGTGCCACTGCCGGCTTGTCCAGCAGTGCGAAGCACAAACGCCCAGCAAACACCGCCGGGCGAGCCGGCAGTGGCACCCGCGAACATAATTGGTGCGAGGTGAAACCACTATCCACCTCTGGTAACTCTCCCTCAGATTGGGGCAGATGCAAGTCTTTCTTGCAGCGTGAACCGGGAAGCGGGCGGATCGGGGTCCCCGTGCGTTGCGTGCCAACAACAAGCGTTGCGTTAGCACAACGGAGCGACATGGCAAATCGCCGAGACAACGCGACCCCGCGTTTTCGCCAGGGCGGTAACTCGTGGCCTGACAAGGGCTTCCGTCTGTTCGGCGAGTTACTCGGGCCGCTTGGCATCCGGTTTGCAAAGTCCAGTATCCACCAAAACCGATCCAAACGATCAAACCGACGAGAATACGATGAAAACTTCCGAGAAACCGATACTCAGCCCTGGCGATGTCGTGAGAATCCTGGTAAGCCGTCCCAAGCGTTGGCTGCTGCCCGCCGTGGCGATAACCGTGCTCGCCGGCCTGTTCGCCGTCAGCCGACCGGCCACCTGGGAAGCCTCGCAAGCCTTGATCGTGCGTAACGAGGCGGCTAACAACGAGGATGGCCCCGGCGAGTTCAGGCACGAAGACCAAATGAAGACCGTCCAGGAAACTATCGTAGAATTGGCCAAGGGCCGTGACGTGCTCACCGCCGCCTTGGTCGAGGTCGGCCCGCCCGCCGACTGTAAGAACCCGCACAACTGGCCCTCCGCCCGAGACGTGGCCGATTTGCGTGACGCCGTCACCCTCACTCCGCCGGGCGGCGCCGAGTTCGGCACCACCGAAGTGTTCTATCTGAGCGTGAAGGGTCACGATTATTCGCGAGCGATTGCCCTGGCCGACGTTATCTGCGATCGGCTGGAAGCCCGCTTCCAGGAGCTTCGCGACACGAAGGCCCAGAGCATGATCGACGAACTGGCCAAGACCACCACGCTCACCCGTGCCGATCTGGCCGACTCGACGACCAGGCTGAGCAAGATCGAGAAGGAAGTCGGCTGCGATCTGGCCGAGTTGCGAGTGCTGCACGAGTCGGGCTCGGGCGACAGTGCCCTGCGTCGGACGGTTGGCGAGATTCGCGCCGAACGACGCGAAGCGAGTGCCGCCCTCCAGGCGAACAAGGAACTGCTGACGGTTTTGCGGGATGCGGCCGACGATCCGGGTCGATTGGTGGCGACGCCCAACCGCTTGCTCCAGTCGCAGCCCGCGTTGCGACGGCTCAAGGAAGGGTTGGTCGATGCCCAACTGCGGACCGCACAACTCAAGGGCCGTATGTCGGACGAGCATCCCAAGGTTCAAGCGGCCAAGGATGCCGAAAACGAGATCGGCCGACACCTGCACGCTGAACTGGCCATCGCCGTCCGCGGCCTGGAGATCGACCTGCGACTCGGAACCGATCGGCTGGCCATGCTCGACAATCAACTGGAGACCGTCAACTCGCGACTCGCCCGACTGGCCGAGTTGCGAGCGACCTACTCGAATCAGGTGGCCGAGACGCAAAACCGGTCCGAGTTGCTGAAGCAGTCGGAGCAGAATCTTGCCGAAGCTCGATCGAGCCAGGCGAGTGCCAAGGCCGCCAGCCTGATCACCCGAATCGGCACGCCCGACGCCGGCGTCGATCCGCTGGGTCCCAGCCGTAGCATGATCGTGCTGCTGGGCATGGTCGGCGGTCTGGTTGCCGGGCTGGGCGTGGTCTTCATGACGCTGGAGACGAACGATTCGCCGGTCGCCGCGCCGGCCCCCATCGCCGAGAAGACTGTCGCCGAGAAAACTCAACAGACCAAGCCGGTCGACATGCCGCGGCCTTTGATCAATAACGATCCTCGCCCGGCCAACGGCAAGGCCAACAGGCCGTCCCCCGCCCCGGCCGGCAGCCTCTCGCTGAAGCAGGCCCTCCAAAGAATCGCCCAACCCGAACCCGCCTGGAACTAACGGCCGGTCGATTCACTGCCAGGCAACACCGCGGAACTCTCCGCGGCGTTGCTGCGTTTCTTGGGCGACCAAAGGGGGTAGTTACGGGGTGCCACCTGCTGGCTTGCCCAGCAGTGTCTTGGCGGGAGTTTCTGCTTTGCACTGCTGGACAAGCCAGCAGTGGCACCCATCACCGTGTTCGATGCGGACCTATTTCACCCGTCGCGGGCGACGGGGCTAACACAACGGATGCAATCGCCACGAAAGGGGACAGGTCCATGTTTTCGGCTTGCGCCTCCGGCAACATGGACAATCAACTGGCCGAAAAATGGACCAGTCCCCAGTTAGCAGACGCAGGCTGGCTCGGAATCGTGGCCTTCAGTGGCTGTCGAGATCACGGTGGGCTTCTCGATCACGTAGGTCAGGTTGCTGTGCCGGGCAGCTAGTCGGCCAAGCGAGAGGACGTGGAGCGTCCAGAGCAGCATCCTGACCGGCAT
>CAZDHN010000553.1:0-4602 GCA_964505115.1 uncultured Planctomycetaceae bacterium | reverse complement strand
GGAAATCGCGTGACCGAATTGCTCGATCAAGAGAAGCATTGCCTTCTCAGCAGCGCATCCAATTGTCACTGCCGCCGCCAGAAGGCAATCCCTCCGCAGACACTGCAGGGATTCTTCGGCATATCGAAGGATCGTCTCATCAACTGCTGGAATTTCCTCCTTCAGTCGGCGCAAGTATCCATTCGGATCGTAAGGAGAGTACTCTCGTACTTGCAGGACCCGCTCGCCATGGTCCGTTATGCGGTACCACGGCCACTTCATCAAGCCGGTTGAGGAAAGCTGGCCCGTGCCAGGCACAATAATTCGCTCCAGATAAAGCTCGTGGAATATCTGGCACACAAGTGCCCCAATCTGTTCTATATTGCGCCCAGGAATTGGACGATCACCCAGGAGGGTGTTGACTTCGTTCGGACCACCGAATGTGAAACATCCATCCCTCCCTCGCCCTCTGCCTTCTCTCAGCTTTTCGAGAATGGCACGCCTCAATTCATCGTAGACTCCTTCCGTATCGAGTGGTTGATCTGTCATTAGACTGCCCTTATGTAGCGGGTACGCGCGGGAATTAGAGATTTCCGGTACTTCTATTGGATCTTCCCAGGAGCTTGGTGGTTGGTCTGAGGTTCAGTTTGGCGGCGGTTCGTTTCACCCAATCGGGATTGCCTAGAGGCGCGCCGCGAGTGACGCTGTGTTAGGGGGCGATTCTACACGCTGCGTGGGGGATTGTCCAGCAGTGTGAAGGGCGAGTCCCGCAAAAGCACTGCTGGATGAGCCGGCAGTGGCACCCGAACGGCTTTCCGACTCGCTGTAGCTGGATTCGCAAGAATTCAGCAGGGACGCGAAGAACCGAATTCTTGCGAATCTGGCTACGAAGCCTATCGGGCGATTAGCTTCGCCAAATGGTGGCGGCGAGCGGCATTGGCAACGTGACCATGTCAACCAGGCGGCGCACGGTCTTTCGACATGCCATTTCCTCTTCCCCTGCCCATAACGCGATGGACCCTCAAGAACGCCCAAAGCACTGGCGGAGCCAGTGGCACCCGGCGGTCGCTGTCGGACCGCAAAGGTGTCTCGTGAGACGCTTACTCTGCACTCTGTCCTGATTGGGCACGGCGGCCGTGAAGAGTATAATATGTGACGGGCCTCGGCCGAGCGGCCCTCACCCCCGGCCCCTCTCCCAAAGGGAGAGGGGAGACTCTTTCGCAGCGGGTGCTGAGTGAACGGTATTGGGTTACGGGCGGCACCTTCAATTCAGCCCGTCCTTTTTTTGAGATTGATCCTGGAGCGAATCGAGATGGACTTTTCCAGTAAGGTCGTGCTTCTGACAGGGGCCTCGGGCGGCATCGGGGCGGGGATTGCTCGGCGGCTTGCCGAGCAGGGGGCTCGACTCGTCCTCTCCAGCCGCTCCACGGCGGATCTCGCGCGACTAATCGGCCAGCTTCCTCGGCCCGACCAAGCCATGCCGATCGAGGCCGATCTGAGCGAACCGGGCGAGGCCTTGAGGCTGGCCAACCGGGCGATCGAGACCGCGGGCCGCGTGGACGTGTTGATCAACAATGCGGGGCTCGGTTACTTCGCCCTGGTAGAGGAAGCCGACGAGGAGCGCATGCGGCGACTCTTCGAGGTCAACACATTCTCCCCGCTGATCCTGGCCCGGACCCTCGTGCCGTACATGAAGCAGCGTGGCGGCGGGCGGATCATTAACATCGTGTCCTGTGCCGGAAGGGTCCCCATTCCCACGGTGGGCATCTACGGCGGCAGCAAGTCGGCCCTGGCCATGATGGCGAACACGATGCGTCTGGAAGTCGAGCCGGCCGGCGTGGACGTGCTGAACATCTACCCGGGCACGGTGGATACCGACTTCGAGGAAAAGGCCTGCCGGGAGCGATCGCGCTCGGGTCTCTGCCCGCAGGGCGGCTGCGGACGCCCGCTGGACGAGACCGTCGAGTTGATCCTGAAGGCCGCCGTGCGGCCGGCGGGCGAGTACTGGCTCGAAGCGCATGGCCGTCGCATGGCCGCCGCGGCCATCCTGAAGCCGGCCTCCGTCGATCGCAAGCTCAGGCCGCTTCGGGACCGCGTTCTCGAAGAGGGCCGTGGCGTGAAGTTGCCGGCCGCCCGGCTCTGGCGTCTCTGGCAAATCGAGAGCTCCTTCGCATGCAACCTGGCCTGTGTGATGTGTCCCTGGAAGGGCCTGCGCGAGCGGTTGGCCGACAACGGACTCATGCAGGCATCGGTTTGGGAGGCGCTGCGGCCTCACCTGCAAGAGGTAGTGGAGATCGATTTTTCCGGCGGCGGAGAACCCCTGCTGCAGCCGAATCTGGCCGAGTGGATCGCCGAGGCCAAGCAGGCGGGCTGCAAGGCCGGCTTTCTCAGCAACGGAACCTTGCTCGATGAACCGACTGCCTTGCGGATGACGCAGGCGGGTGTCGACTGGATCGCGCTGTCGGCCGACGGTGCCAGTCCAGAGACCTTCGAGACCATTCGCAAGGGCGCGGACTTCCGCAAGTTCTGCCGAAACGTTCGCGGGCTGACCGCCATGCGGATGGGCAAGATCCCCCGTGTGATGTTCAATTTCGTGATGATGCCGTCGAACTTCGAGGAACTGCAAGATATCGTCCGACTAGCGGCCGACCTGGGGGTGGATCAGGTGAACTTCAAGCAATGCGACGTGGTTCGCGACGGGAAAGAGCGAAACTTCGGACTGTTCGCGTCAAAAGCCGACCGGACGATCCGCCGTTACGAAAAGGCGCTGGCCAAGGCCCGAAAACTCGCCCGCAAGCTGGGCGTCGAGACCACCGCCTTCGCCTTCGTCCCCGACGAGTTGCCGGTCTGCGACCAGGATCCCCGTCACTCGCTATTCATCCGCTACGACGGCCGGGTATCGCCTTGCATCAATCTGGCTATCGGTGGCCCCTCGTGTTTCCTGGGCAAGGAAGTGGTCATGCCCAGCGTGCACTACGGCCGTCTGCCGGAAGCGGACTTGCGGGTTTTGTGGCGAACGGAATCGTGCCAGTTCTACCGAAAGCGATTCGAGGAGAGAGAAAAAGCGTACAACAGGGAACTCGGCCGAGCGGATTTCGAGCCCTCCATGATCAAGTTGCAGAAGGCATTCTCAAAGGCCCGCGAAGCCATGCCCGACGCACCGGAGGGATGCCGAATCTGCCATTACCTGTACGACATCTGAGCGTGTCCCGTCCCGCATGGCACTTCTTCGCTGAACTGAAGGCATGCGGCGCGCTTAGCTCGCTCCGGGTGCCGCCTTCTTGGGTACGTCCTTGCCAAAGTAGCCCAGTTGAGTCAGCGATTCGGACACGTGGGGATAGAGACGCATGGCGTTGCGGAAGTAGATCTTCTCAAGCACGTCCAACGGCAGGGCCAGCCCATGCATTTTGTGCTCGTCCTTGATGCCGCTGGGTAACTCCTTGTCGGTCTCAAGGAAATCGAAGTACCGCTTGTACTGCGGGACCTTGTCGCGAACGTTCGGGAACCGAGCGTCGAGCACGGGGACGAACCACCGGCTGGCCATGTCGGTCCCGAACAAGATTCGGTCGGCATACTCGATCATGAACGCCCGCAGATTGTCGCGGCCCACGGCGTGGAGGAAGTTGGGCGTGGTGGCCAGATCGACGTTCAAGTTGGGATACGTCGCCAGCATGTAGCGCAGGCAGTCCAATTGTTCGTCGGAGTAGCACAGCCACAGCATGTGCGCGTTAACAACCACGAGTCGCGGGTGCTTCTTCAGCACGTTTTCCCAAGCACGCTGCTGCCGCCAGAACTCGACCGGCTCGGGAAACCACTCCGAGCGTCGGCCGAATGTCCCGCAGGGGTTCGTCACGTGCGGCGAGGCGGCCACCATGCCGATTTCGGCCATCTTGGCGAAGATCGGGTCGTTGGAGGCTCGATCTATCTGGATGCCCGGGTTCCAGCCCGGATAGAACTTGAAGCCCACCACGCCCTTGGCCTGCCAATCGACGAGTTCTTGCGGCGAGAACCGAAACGGCAGTCCCTGCTTGAGCTTGAAGTCGCTAATGCAGAACTGGATCCGGCCCTGGTAGCGTTTGCGCAGCTCGACCATGTCGGGCGGCTCGGCACTACCTAGGCTGAAGAACATGGCCAGGTCGGCCTGGTGCTGCTCCTTGACCTTCTTGCGCAGCGCCATCACGTCGTCCAAGGCTTTCCAGGTGTTGCCGATATGCGTGTGGATGTCGACCCGGGGCATGGTTGTCAGGTCGAATTGGCCAGCCTCCTTGGCGGCCGACTCGGCCGGGGCGGCCGTCGCGCCGCGAGGGCTCAGGGTTGCGGCGGCAGCGCCAACCGCCGTGGCCTTGGCCGCAGTGGAGATGAACTCACGTCTGGAAAGCTCTTGGTTGTCCGTCATTGGAGTACCTCCGATTCGTTGTTGTTGATCAAGCGTCACGGCGGGAGACGAAGTGGGATTCGGAAAAGGACATTAGACACGTCCGGTATCGGAAATTCAACCACCGAGCCCAAGAAGCTCCGATAGGAGTACCAGATACCTTCCGATTCGGCCTTTCCCCCTTTTCTTCCCCGTCCGGCACAACTGGCATAATCGTTATTTTCCGGACAGGACTCATTCATCGCGAC
>CAZDHN010000552.1:0-4610 GCA_964505115.1 uncultured Planctomycetaceae bacterium | reverse complement strand
GACCAGGTCGTGCCCCCTTATTGCCCCATGACCACGGACGGACAAACCGTAACGTGCCTAGGACGCGACGTGCGATTCAACGACCAAGGAATGCTGGAAAGCATCCGTAGCAAATTTCCCAAGACGGTCGATCGGGTGGACGCTCGGCCGCAAGAGTTGCTCGCCACGCCGATGACGTTCGGCGTGGAAACGGCTGCCGGCCCCATCCAGTGGAAGGGCGGGAAAGCCAAGATCATCGACACAAAACCGGGGGCCATCTCCTGGCAATCGCAGGCAACCGGCGGCAACCTATCGATCGATTGCCAGACCAAAATGGATTGCGACGGGTACATAAACTACCGCATTGCGATTAAGGCCGATCAGGCGGTGCGGGTCGACGACATCCGGCTCGATCTCCCCCTGCGACGCCAAATCGCAACCTACATGATGGGCCTCGGACGCAAGGGCGGCTTACGACCCAAAGCCTGGGACTGGAAGTGGAATATCGCCCGGGCAAATAACTTCATCTGGCTGGGCGACGTAAACGCCGGTCTGCAATTGAAGCTCAAGGGCCCCAAATACACCTGGTCGCTGTACGACCTGCGAGACTGCGGCATCCCCGACGCCTGGGGCAACCAGGGCCGCGGCGGCTGCGCCATGACCGAGCAGGGAGAGGACACATTGCTGGTCCGAGCGTTCACGGGGCCACGCACTCTCAAACCGGGCGAGACGCTCCACTTCTGGTTCGGCATGTTGATTACGCCCGTCAAACCGCTCGACAAGGCCCACTGGTCCTGGCGCTACTGGCACAGCCAAGGCACGCCCGACCTTGACAAGGTGGCCGGCGATGGCGTCAAGATCATCAACATCCACCAGGGCAACAAGCTCATCCCGCATATCAACTACCCGTTCGTTGGAATCGGTCCGCTGGCGGATTACATCAAGAAAGCCCACGCCAAGGGCATCAAGGTCAAGATTTACTACACCGTCCGCGAGTTGAGCAACTTCGTTGCCGAGATGTGGGCACTGCGGAGCCTGGGGTACGAAGTGTTCCGCGACGGCGACGGCGCCGGCGGTGGGGACTCCTGGCTTCGCGAGCACCTGGTATCCGGTTACTCGCCCGCCTGGCATTCGCTTCTGAATGAAAATAAGGTCGATGCCTCGATCGAAACGGCCGGCCTCTCGCGATGGCACAACTACTACCTGGAAGGGCTCGGCTGGCTCATCAAACATATCGAGATCGACGGCCTCTACCTGGACGGGATCGGCTACGACCGGGAAATCATGAAGCGGGTTCGCAAAGTCATGGACAGCACCCGGCCGGGTTGCCTCATCGACTTCCACTGCGGTAACCATTTCGGCTTCCGCGGCCTGCGCATCAACAACGCCTGCCAGTTCATGGAGTTGTTCCCCTACATCGACAGCCTCTGGTTCGGCGAAGGATTCAGCTACGACGAAACGCCCGACTACTGGCTCGTCGAGATGTCGGGCATTCCGTTCGGTCTGTTCGGCGAGATGCTCGGCCACGGGGGCAATCCCTGGCGAGGCATGATCTACGGCATGACCGACCGGCTGGGCTGGGGCGGCAAACCGCAAGAGATATGGAAACTCTGGGACCGGTTCGGCATCCAGGACGCCCGCATGATCGGCTACTGGGTCCCAAGCTGCCCGGTGAAAACCAATCACAAGGACGTCTTGGCGACCGTCTACGTCAACAAGGGCAAGACGCTCCTGTCGCTGGCAAGCTGGGCCAAAACGCCCGTCAAGTGCCGGCTCCAAATAGACTGGAAGCAACTCGGGCTAGATCCGCAAAAGGCGAGTCTTTCCGCACCGGTCGTGCCGGGCTTCCAAGAACCGGCCCGATTCCAACCGTCCGACGAAATCCTCGTCGCCCCGGCTAAAGGCTGGCTGCTGATTATCGAAGAGCGAGAACCCTGAAAACCCGTGAACTGTTACTTTCTTCTGTTCGCACGAAGGAGTCATCGATGAGAATCTTCCAACTTGCACCTGCTGCTTTCGTCCTTCTGCTAATGACGAGCTTGGACGTGACTGAAACCACGACCGGTACGGCTCATGCCGGGCCGATCGTCATCGACAATGGAGATACCACCGGCTACAGCGAGTCGGGCACGTGGGGCAATAGTTCCGAGAGCGGCCCACCCCATAATACCTACGAGTTCAACGATGACAGGGCGTACAGCAACACGGTGGACAGCACGGCGGCCTGGTCTTTCACCGGCCTGGACAACGGTTTCTATCAAATCCTTGCCCATTGGGTCCAATCAGACAACAGAACCACGGTGGCGGACTACACCATCAGCGATGGCGGCGGCATTTATCGGGTGAATCAACAACTCGCGCAAATCCCCGACCTTAGGATAATGGATATCAACAGTGAACTCCACTGGTTCGAGGAGATAGGCCAGGTAACAATCTCCGATGGCACGATAGACGTGACACTCAGTTTTGCCAATGAGTCTTCGGGACTTTTCGCCATAGCCGACGCAGTGGCGGTCAACCACATTCCCGAGCCGACAACATTCATGCTCCTGGCTCTGGGTGGTCTGGGTATGCTCGGCGTCAGGTGGCGCAAAGGGCGAAGAACGTAGATCGCCTGCTCGGAACCGGCCGATGCGAAAATCCGCTTTCACACTCGTCGAACTCTTGGTGGTGATTACCATCATCGGCATTCTGATCGCGCTGTTGCTGCCGGCCGTGCAGAGCGCCCGGGAGGCGGCGCGGCGGATGCAGTGCGGCAATAACCTCAAGCAGATCGGCCTGGCGATGCACAATTATCACCAGGTGCACGGCGTGTTGCCGATTTGCAATACCTACCGGCCCGGCTATCCGGACGACATGGGCAGCCGGCGCAACTGGATCGTGCCCATCTTGCCCTTCCTTGAGCAGAGCGCGATCTACGACCAGATGGACCAGTCGAAAAGCGGCCTTGAGTCGCCTAACCTCGCGTTGATCCAGCAGAATCTGCCGGCCGTGCTCTGCCCCTCCGACCCCGGCGCCGATAAGCCGCAAACCCGGGCCGATCAGGCGGGCAGCATCGTCCTGGCGCTGACCTGCTACGCCGCCAGCGTGGGCGACCATTACAACGACGTGGACGACGGGCTGGGCCACCCGCCACGCTATGGAAACAGTTCATTCGATGCCCAGACTACCCGAGGCGTTATCTCCCGAAAGGCCTGGAGCGCGAAGTTCGCGCAGATAACCGACGGGCTGTCGAACACATTTTGCGTGGGCGAGGTGGTTCCCGAATGGTGCCTTTGGCAGGATTGGGGGCATCAGAGTTTCGCCACTACCGGCCAGCCGATCAACCACCGCAACCGGGACTTCGCCAGCGGAGTGTTGACAGCCAGTGATCATTTCGACTGCATCAGCTTTCGCAGCTTCCACCCGAGCGGGGCCCAGTTCCTGCTCTGCGACGGCTCGGTGCATTTCATTACCGACACGATCGACTACGCCACCTATCGCGGCCTGGCCTCCCGGGAAGGCGCCGAGTTGCTCGACGCGTTTTGATGTTTTTGGGCCATGGGAATGTCGAACAGATGAACAAGGAATCTCCAATGTCGAAGTACAACGTTCGTCTGTTCGATATTCCTTGTTCGTCTGTTCGATATTCCTTGCTTCTTATCGCCAGCTTGCTACTGGCCGGCTGCGGCGGGGACGGGCCGGCGATGGGGCCGGTCGAGGGTACGGTGACCCACAACGGTCGGCCGTTGGAACGGGGCACGATTGTGTTTCATCCGGCCAAGGGCCGACCCGCCCATGGCAAGATCGAAGACGGCCGGATCAGCCGGGTAACCACGCTACGAGCGGGCGACGGAGCCACCGTCGGCCCGAACAAAGTTGCCATCCAGTCGCTCCAGCGCAGCGCGGACATGAACGTCCCAAGCAAGTCGCTTATCCCCGAACGTTACGCCAATGCCGGCCAGTCGGGGCTGAGTGCCGAAATCAAGCCAGGCGAGCCGAACAAACTGACGTTCGACTTGACCGACTGACGCGAGTCGAAGTTCTCGTTTAGCCCCGACGGCCACGTCGGGAGGCACTACCCGCCGATCCCCAACTCTTTCAGCGTACGGCGGAGCCAGGCGAGCGATTTTTCGATCATCGGTCCGCCCTGGCCTTCGCATTCCATGCTGAGCACGCCGTCGTAGCCGTTGTCGCGGAGCACTTCGAGCACGCCGCGGATGTTGTCGGCGTTCACGCCGTCGCCGATCGCGCATTGGCTTACGGCGATGCCCGTCTGCTCGCCGCGCATGGTGGCCGCCAGCGACTTGCTAACGTCCTTCACGTGTACGTGGTTGATCCGGTCCTTGAATCGCTTGCAGAAGGCCACCGGGTCCTGGCCGGCAATGAAGCTGTTGCCGGTATCCATGTTCATGCCAAGGAAGGGGCTATCGCGGAAGTCGAGCATTCGGGCCATCATCTCGGGGTTGGTGGTGAAGTAGCCGT
This sequence comes from uncultured Planctomycetaceae bacterium, assembly GCA_964505115.1. GTDB lineage: Bacteria > Planctomycetota > Planctomycetia > Pirellulales > Thermoguttaceae > CAZDHN01. Next base: position 167 of record CAZDHN010000552.1, on the reverse strand, counting down.
GGACCTCGACGTTGATCGATATTTCGTAGGCCTCGGCCACCTCGAGTATCTGGTTATAGCTGCGCCGCATGATTTCCATTGCCTCTTCGTCCGAGAGCCCTTCGGGCTTTTCAAGGCCGTCGGTGGTGGCCAGTTGCGGACAGCCGGCGTGTTTGGCCCAGGGGATC
>CAZDHN010000551.1:0-4620 GCA_964505115.1 uncultured Planctomycetaceae bacterium | reverse complement strand
TAGCCAAAGCGACCTCTTGGTGTACCCTCAATTGTGATTTGCGGCACTAGTGGAAGCCACAACATTTCCACGGCTGAAAAGCCGTGGCCCCATTGAAGCAGCCCAAGGGTGGCGAGTACCGCCGCCGCCGTAGCCACATTTCCACGGCTGAAAAGCCGTGGCCCCATTGAAGCGTGTGTGCGCGAGTGCGAGTGAGGCGGCATGCCAACCATTTCCACGGCTGAAAAGCCGTGGCCCCATTGAAGCCCATTCCAGGGCCACGGTCAGGTTGACGGCCGTCGCATTTCCACGGCTGAAAAGCCGTGGCCCCATTGAAGCACGGTGCTCTGCCGGCTCTATCCGGCGACTCCGCCCGTATTTCCACGGCTGAAAAGCCGTGGCCCCATTGAAGCGAGGGCCAGTTGATTGTGTGGGGAGAACACGAGGCGACATTTCCACGGCTGAAAAGCCGTGGCCCCATTGAAGCGATATTCTCCCCGATCAACTCAGGCTTCTCGGCCTCGATTTCCACGGCTGAAAAGCCGTGGCCCCATTGAAGCCGGGTACAGATTGACGACATAATCCAGGGCATCGGCAATTTCCACGGCTGAAAAGCCGTGGCCCCATTGAAGCCACCTCTCGCCTGTCATGCTCACCCACGACAATCACATTTCCACGGCTGAAAAGCCGTGGCCCCATTGAAGCTCCTGGATCCGCGTGGTTTCCTCTTCGGCCGTTTCGCGATTTCCACGGCTGAAAAGCCGTGGCCCCATTGAAGCACCGTTTTAACAGAGAACTTAGTGGAACTCGGATCAAATTTCCACGGCTGAAAAGCCGTGGCCCCATTGAAGCCGCCTCGTCGGCTTCATCCTTGGCGGCTTCATCTTATTTCCACGGCTGAAAAGCCGTGGCCCCATTGAAGCTTCAGCGGCCTTCAAGCGGGCCTGGTACTCTAGGCGCATTTCCACGGCTGAAAAGCCGTGGCCCCATTGAAGCGAGCGGAAAATGACCGACGCCGAACTCGACGAGCATATATTTCCACGGCTGAAAAGCCGTGGCCCCATTGAAGCAAAATCACGACCCGCTTCAACCGCTCGTGCGCTTCGGATTTCCACGGCTGAAAAGCCGTGGCCCCATTGAAGCCTTGCGTTCGACGTGAGCTACGAGTTCGAGCCGATCCGCCCATTTCCACGGCTGAAAAGCCGTGGCCCCATTGAAGCCGTGAGAGCATCGCAGATGGCAGGAAAGCCCTTGTAATTTCCACGGCTGAAAAGCCGTGGCCCCATTGAAGCTGGTGAAATCGAAGCCGAGGGGCCCCTTCGGGTCGCGTCATTTCCACGGCTGAAAAGCCGTGGCCCCATTGAAGCGATAAATCAGGTTGCTCGATCGAGCGGACCCATGCCAATCCCCAGTGCCTATCGGCTTGCGTGTACTTCGGTCTCGTGCTTGCTGGCTTGATCCACGGGTTGCCGCGCGAAGAAGTGCTGGCACCGGACTGGGACGAGGCTGCTGGGCGGGAAGTGCTCGATTGAAAGTGAACTGGGAAAGGGAACTTGCGTTCGGGTGAGGCTGACAATCTTGGAGCAGGAGTAGTGACGGGGCGTGTCGGCCTTCAGCATCCGTCTGGCCTGGAGCGATGCTGGAAGCGATCCTGCTCAATGACCAGAGTCTCAGGCCGCTTTCTTCATCGGCTGCGGCTCCAGCGTCACGGTCTTCAAGACCTTCCCCTGGTCGTCGTGGAAGGCGACTCGCTCCTCACCAGCCAGCCGCACTGCGTGCATGTCGCCACAGCGATACCTGTGCCCCACGAACCTAAGCTCCCGCAGAAGGACGGTTCGACTGACGGCCTCAGGATCGGCGGCCCCCAAAGCCCTGAACCCCTCCACGACAACCTGGTCGGGGTCCGTCCCTGGCATGGTGCTCCTCCTTGGCGGGTGGTTCAGTCAAGGTATCCATCGGTCCAATCTGGGCCCTGGCTACGATTTGGGATGTGCCGACGGCGCAGTTTTCCTAGACTACGCAAACATCGGTTCAACGCCCCACCACAACCCAAATTTCCCATGCCCACTGTCTTCCCGAAAAACCGGCGAACCGCCGCAAATTGACATGCGTACACTATTAAGTGGAGATAGGCGTCTAAAACGGACCGGGGGCGGCGCTGAATTTGGTCCCACCTGGGGCTTAACGAACCGCCGGGGGATGTGGCGGGGGTTGGTCGGAGGTTACTTGGGTTTCCCGCCGCCCTTCTTCTTCATCGACTCGCGGAAACGGTAGCTTTCGCCGTTCATCTGGAATATCTCGCAATGATGCGTCAGGCGATCCAACAACGCCGCCGTCATCCGCTCGCCCTGAAAGATCTGGCCCCAGTCGCTGAACGGGAGGTTGCTCGTGATCAACAGACTCTTCCGCTCGTAGCGATCGGCGAAGACTTGAAACAACAGTTCCGCGCCCGTGCGGCTGAACGAGAGGTAGCCCAACTCGTCGCAAATCAACAGGTCCGTCCGGTCCAGTTGACTCAGCAGGCGGTCCAATTGGTATTGCTTTTGCGCCTCCTCCAACCGATTCACCAACGAGGCGGCCGTGAAGAAGCGCGTCTTGTAGCCCTGGCGACACGCGGCCAGGCCCAAGGCCACCGCGATATGCGTCTTCCCCGTGCCGGGCGCGCCGACGAAACACGTGTTGGAACGACCCGCAATCCACTCGCAACGTGAAAGCTCCAGGATCTTCTGTTTGTTGATCGACTTCGACGCCGAGAAGTCGAAGCTGTCCAGTCCCTTTTCCACCGGGAACGACGCCTGACGAATGCGCGACGCAAGTGCGTTGGCCGATCGCCTCGACACTTCCATCTCCGTCAGACGCAGAAGATACTCCTCGTACGGCTGGTTCGACTCGGCCGCTTCCCGAGCCAGCTTTTCGCACTCCGCCAGCATCGTCGGCAGCCGCAACTGCTTCAGGTTCGCCTTCAGCAGCGGCAGGTTCGGATCGGCCATCGTGGTTTTCTTGCTCATCGCAATTCCTTCCATGAGATAGAAAATGGTCATACATCGTCAGGTCCGGGTCGGGCACGCTCACCGCGGCCACCTCCGGACGCTGACCCTCCAACTCCGTCGTGGATGTTTTTGCATCACGAGCCGCGCGTTCCGTAACGCGACGAATAATCCACTCGGCGTCCAACTCCTCGTCGCCGCGCAGACGCTCGATTACATACCGCACTTGGTCGACCGTGTGCTTGGCCAACAACTGAAGCACGCGGATGTACTGCCGAACGCCGGGCCGAGAGCCGTGACGTTGCTCCAAGCGCTGGCGAAGTTCCGCGAACACGGCGGGCAACTTCCAGTGGCGGTAGACGTTCGAGTGATCCAAGGCCGCCGGACGACGGCCCAGCGAGGCCAAATAGTGCAACGGGTCAAGCACCTGGTCGCCCGACTCGTAGCTTCGCGGATGGCTGGCGACGAGGCGATCGCCGTGAGCGATGTCCACCCGATCCGTGTAGCCTTTCATCGTGACCGTCTCGAAGGCGTAGGCCCGAGGCACGCTGTAGCAGACATTGTCTAATCGGGCCAACTGATACTTGTCGACCTTGGCTGGCCGTGTTATGCACGGATCGAAGGCGCGCTGGGGTAGCGGCTTGGCCGCCTCGCAATCGCGTGCAAACAGTTCGCCGATCGTGTGTTTCGTTCCGTGGCGAGTACGCTCGCGATCCGCCAGACAACATTCCAGCAGATACGCGTTCAACTCGTCGAAATCCTTGACCCTGGGAACGGGTGTCGACCAACGACGTTGCAGTGTCTTAACCCGGTTCTCCACGTACGGCTTCTCATTGCCGCTGGCCGGCATGCAAAATAGGGGCTCGAACACGTAGTGGCTGGCCAAGGCTGCGTAATTCGGCTGCAACCGACGCTCTCGCCCGACCAGGATGTCCAAAGCCACGGTCGTGGGGTTATCCCACCATACTTCGCGAGGAACGTGCCCGAAGTGATCGAAGCCTCGCGTCATGCCTTCGAGGATGGCCTCCGTACGCTGCGTGGGCAACGCCACGGCGAACGGATAGTTCGAGTACGACCAGACCAAGATCAAGACCGAAACGGCTCGACGTCCTTCGGGGAAATCGACGTAAATCTGGCCGAAATCCGCCTCGACGCGCTGGCCCGGATCATGCGACAACGGAATGAACGTCTCGCGATGACGTTTGCGATGCTTGGCCACATAGCGTCGCACGGCGTCGTAGCCGCCCTGGTATTGCTGGTCCTTGAGCCGCTCGAAGATCCGCATCGCCGTGTGACGTTGCTTGGGCGGCTCGTGTTCATCGGCCGCCAGGATCTCGTCGATCGTGGCCAAATGATCGCCCAACTTGCGGTAATGTTGCCGCTGACGGGCATACGTCTTCGGCTGCCCGTCGCCGTTGAGCACCTCGCGAATCTTCCGCCGCGAGTGATGAAACTTTCGGGCAATCTCGCCAATGGTCATCCCATCGCGATGAGCGCCGCGAATCCTTGCGTAATCGTTCACCGTAAGCATCCTATCCTCCGCAAACCTCCATTGCCCCTCCAGGGCAATAGTTTGCAGAGTTCGCTACGGTGGGTCCAGATTCAACGCCGATCTCCCCCCGCCCCCGGTCCGTTTTGGACGCCTATCTCCAGG
>CAZDHN010000550.1:0-4627 GCA_964505115.1 uncultured Planctomycetaceae bacterium | reverse complement strand
TAGTTGGTAGTTGGTAGTTGGTAGTTGGTAGTTGGTAGTTGGTAGTTGGTAGTTGATACTCAAACTGCAAGGTAACAATAGCCGCCAGCGGAAGCTGGCGGTTGCTCTGCGGCGCAGTCGCACCGTCCAACGGGAACTGTTGTGCGGCCCAACCGCCAGCTTCCGCTGGCGGCTATTGTCGGATAGCCAAGCACGGGTTTAATTCCAATACCGTTCGTGATTCACTGTTAGCCCGGTCGCCTGCGACCGGATTGTGCGGCGGATTCCCCGGTTTTCCGGTCGCAGGCGACCGGGCTAACATCAATTCCCGCGAAACACGAACAGGTATTAGGTTTAATCCCTGGCCCCTAATCTAGCAGAAATAGGTCGGCTCGGTTACCCGAGTTCCGGGCTGAATTTTTCCCGCCAACTCCGCGGCGTCCAGCGCGAAGCGGGGGCTGATCTCGACCGCCACGCCGTCGGCCACCTCGACGCCCGCCTGGCGGAGCCAGCGCGCGTGCTCGGCAACCATCTGGGCTTTGACCGTCTCGGGCGTGTCGGCCGGCTCGCCGGAAGCATTCTTTAGCGGGCCGAAGTGCCGGGCCGGGTCGACCTCCATCACGATCGCCTTGGCCGCGCTGGGCATTATGTCGAAAATGAACCGCTCGAACTTGACGGCGTTGGGCTCGTCCGGCCGGACGGTCGCTCCGCTTGGGTCGACGTAGGGAACCCGTTTCTTGGCAATGTGAAACGGCAAGGCGTCGGCCTGCGTGGACAATCGCTCTAGCAGTGCCGTCTCCATTACGTGCACCGCGATACTGCCCGCCCAGATGGCCAGAGAGCCGTCCGGGTTGCGTCGCTGGGCGACCTCGTCGGGCAGATCGCTGTACTCGATGACGTGCAATCTACCGTCACTTGCCACGACATTCCCCACCCGCTCCAGCGGCTCCCGTTTGGCAATCACTTGCGTGGAAAACTCCGAGCCGGATAGCAAGTGGTAACCGATGAACTCCGGGCTGCAAATTTCGACCAAGGGGTTGTCGACCTGCAGGTAGAACAGGTGCCGGATACCTCGCCGTTGGATGTCTTCGAGGCAGCCGCTGGCTGCCAGTGCCGCCACCGTGCCACCGTGCCCGTCGGGGCTCAGGGCGATACGATCGGGCCGGGCCAACAGCACCTTGCCGGTGTTTGCGTCCACCGCCGGCATCGTGCCCTGGCAGAGGACGTGCAGATCGCGCTGCGGTAGTTGGAAGCCGTCGTTCTCACCCAGGAACTCGGCCGTCTCCTGATGCGTGGCGGGGCTGGTCATCAGGTAGAGCGGAATCCGCGTCCCGCAACGAGCGGAAGTGGCCAGAATCTTTTCGATGTGAATGCGAAACAGACAGCTATTGGAAACCGGGCCGATCGGGAACATTCCCTTGGGCTGGTCGAACCCGAGCCGGGTTCCCTGCCCCCCGGCCACCAGGATAACGCCCACCTCGTCGGCGGCGATTGCCTCGGTGCCTCGTTGTCGGGCCTCTTCCGGCGTGAAGCGATTGCCGGAAGTATTCAGCCGGAACGCCGGTGGAGCTTCGGCATGCTCCGCCAATTGGCGGGCGTCTTCCGTCGCGCTGCCGGCCTTGTACAGCCGTTCGATAAGCGCAAAATCGATTCCGCGAATTTCGGCCGCCAGCACTTCGCGCTGGTCCTGGTTCAACTCGTCCCAAAAGGCCAGTAGATGTTCCTGGCCGTATGCTTCGAGCGAAGCAAACAGGTCGTCTTTCATTGCCCCGATAGCCAATCACATAACTAAAACGAAAACTAACAGAAGAAGATTATGAGTATCAACACTGATATAAATGCCCACGCTAATCCTGGCTACCGCACTAGTCTACGATGAGTTGCAGTAGCGCGATGACCATTCTGAAGAAGAGTGAAAAGAATACAGTGTCAAGTTGGAATTGTTGTTCAGTCGGTATTGTGACAGCGTATGTTCATTTCGGGAAAAAGGCTCCTGCCACCTTTTCCCTCCCGCAGTGCACACAATATAGCCCAAACCCTTCAGTATGCATAGCGTTTTGTGGCAAAACAGTTTTTCCGTGATCGAACCACGGTAACGTTACCGACAATCAGTTATCGGGCTGCACCCCGCGGTACTGCCGGGCAAGGGCTGCCCGCGGCACCCATCAAGCAGCGGATGGCGGAGCATTTCAATCGCACAGCGGTATCCGCATGCCGTCGTAGGCCAATTCCATCCCGGCCGGAAGCTCGCTGTTGGTCGATTCGTGCTCCAACTGATGGCTCATGTGCGTGAAAATGGTTCGCTTGGGTGCCAGGCTCCGGGCCAACTCGACCGCTTCGTCGAGGCTAAGGTGGGTAGCGTGAGGCTCCCTTCTTAGACAGTCCAGAATCAGCACGTCGAGCCCCTGCAGACGCGATACACTCTCGGGTGGGATCTCCTTGGTGTCCGTGCAGTACGCCACGTTACCGAACCGGTAGCCCAACGCGCCCGACCGACCGTGCAATACCCGCACGGGCACCACCCGAGTTCCCAATACGTCGAACGGCTCCGTGCTAATCTCCTCGAATACCAGGCGTGGAACGCCGCCGGCTGGATAGCCTTGGTTGACGGGATCGAAGGCGTAGTCGAACGTCCTGAGAATTCGCCGTTCTACCCGCTTTTCGCAGTAGACCGGCATTCTGTGTCCCAAGTATCGGGGGAAGATTCGCAGGTCGTCCAGTCCGAAGAGGTGATCGGCGTGCGAGTGCGTGTAAAGCACGGCGTGGATCAGGCCGATTCGCTCGCGGATCAACTGGATCCGCAACTCGGGCGTGGTGTCTATCAGCAGATTCCCCTCGGGAAGCCCCAGGGCCAGGCTACATCGGGTTCGGCTATTCTTCGGGTTGGAACTGGTGCAGGTAGGGCAACCGCATCCAATTAAAGGCACTCCGTGCGAAGTGCCCGTCCCAAGAAACACCAGTTGGCCTGATATATCTTCACTTACGGGTTGTCTTGACACTGGTGGGACCTCACAACGTGTCGTCAAGCGGTCGACCCCAATCCACTGCTCCCCATTGCCAAGCCCCCAATAAGAGTATCACGAGGTCCGTACGCAGTCCAGAACGACGGCAGGGTTGCGGATTTCATAACTCGTTGTAGTCCATCGGCTTCGCATCTCCATTGGCAATCTCTCGTCTGGCTCGCTTTGCGGCGGCACTAAGTTGCGGTTGTGTCTCCTCAAACGAGCTCTCCCATTGGTTCTGGTCTCGCAGTTCTTGGACATAATGGCGTAGATGTTCCACTACTTCGTGTTGTGCAGCCTCCGGCAGAGACTCCACCATTCTCGTAATTGTCGTAATGGGTGCGGATGACATGATCAACCCCTAACGCGCTCACACTGCGAGTAATATGGAACCCCCGATTGTCCAACGTCCACTACGTCCTCTATATCACGATTGGCTCCATTTGTGAAGAGGGTGCGGACAGGTCCAGCCTCCCGCTCCAACGGGGGGCACGCGGATGAACAACCCTTCTTGACTGGTCGTAATGGATCAGATAACTTACGGAGTTGAGGTGAAGTGCGCTCTTTCCCGGGTCGTCGGCCGCTATGAGCAGTGAGCTATGAGCAGTGAGCTATGAGCAGTGAGCTATGAGCAGTGAGTTGTGAGCAGTGATTGAGTTGTGAGCAGTGATTGAGTTGTGAGCATTGAGCTGTGAGCCTTTCGCAAGCCACGTTCTTCCTTGGCTCATCGCTCATGGCTCATCGCTCACTGCTCATGGCTCACTGCTCATGGCTCACCGCTCATAGTGGCCAGGGGGCAGATTATGAGTGCATCGTGACGCCGAGAACCTGGCCCCTGACCCCTAACCCCTTGTTGCGTAACGTGTTACGGCTGATCGGCCAGAGATCCTTGTCTGAAACTTAACGATTGCGTGAGACTAGTAGTCAATGTCGATGGAAGTTGTAGAACGTATCTGGGACATCACGTCTGACGCTCTTGGCGGGCTGACACGGAGCATCGAGCGCGGTGTGACCTCGATGTTTGGCTCTTCGAACGCTCGATTCTTGAAGACGTTGCAGCCACAGGTCGATGCCATCAACGCCCTGGAGCCGAAATACCAGGAATTCAGCGACGCGGAACTTCGCCAGCAGACCGACAAGTTCCGCAAGCGACTGGCCGGCGGCGAGACGCTCGACGATCTGTTGGTCGAGTCGTTTGCCGTCTGTCGCGAGGCGGGTCGTCGCGCGCTGGGGATGCGGCATTACGACGTCCAGCTCATGGGCGGAATAGTGCTTCACGGCGGCAACATCGCCGAAATGGTCACCGGCGAGGGCAAGACCCTGGTGGCCACTTTGCCTTCGTACCTTAACGCCCTGACGGGCAGGGGCGTTCACGTAGTCACGGTTAACGACTATCTGGCCCGACGCGACATGGAATGGATGGGGCCCTTGCACATGTCGCTGGGGCTGACGGTCGGCGCCATTCAGAGCAACATGGGCGGCGACGAGCGACAGAAGGCCTACAACTGCGATATCACCTACGGCACCAACAACGAGTTCGGATTCGACTACCTTCGCGACAACATGCGGCCGGCCGCCCGGGGCGACGACAAATACCCCAAGCACACGCAACAAGTGCAGGGGCACCTGCATTACGCGATCGTCGA
>CAZDHN010000549.1:0-4628 GCA_964505115.1 uncultured Planctomycetaceae bacterium | reverse complement strand
CATCGGCGGCCGTCTCGATAATCACGACGTAGTCCATGGTACTCCTCACTTCAGGCCGGCCTGTTTGCGGATGCTCCCCAGAGTGCCCGGCGGAACTTCCTTGGCTAGCTTCCCACCGCCGGAGACGGTTACAGTGCCCGGCTTCTCGGGATGGCGATACTGCATGTGACTTCCCGCGACACGATCCCGATACCAGCCATCCGCCTCGAGCAGCCTGATCACGTCACGGTACTTCATTCCGCCTATTCTCTTCGGTCGAGCCGCATTCCGCAAGGTCTTTCGGCTGCACGGCATATTGTTCCAACCCCGGCCGGGGCTCTACCAACGACCGCCACTTCCGCGCCGCCGGTTTCAATACCCTCTTCTGAATAGTCCGGCGCTTGACATCCGCCGCGAGTCTGCTAGTCTGAACTCTCCAGCCGGGGGCGACCCCAATCAGCTCCACAACCGTTCCACCCACGAAAAAGGAGTCAGTCGATGAGCCGAAAGACCAGTCGTCGTAGGTTTCTGCAAAGCACCACTTTCGCCGGGATCGGCTTCTGGATGGCGGGCGCCGGCGGGGCTCGGGCCGCGTCGCCGAACGAGAAAATCAACATCGGCATCATCGGCGTCAACCACCGCGGCCGCTCGAATATGATGTCGGTCGCCGGCGAGAATATCACGGCGCTTTGCGATATCGACGAGAACTATCTGGCCGAGGCCAAGAAAAAGTTTCCCAAGGCCAAAACCTATGTCGACTGGCGGAAGATGGTCGATCACAAGGGGCTCGACGCCGTTACCTGCAGCACGGCCGATCAGGTCCACGCACTGGCTAGTTGTTGGGCCATGCGGCGCGGGCTGGGTGTCTACTGCGAGAAGCCCTTGGCGCACAGCGTCCACGAAGCGCGAGCCGTGCAGGATACTTACAAGAAGTCGAAGGTGGCTACGCAGATGGGCACCCAAATCCACGCCACCAACAACTACCGCCGCGTGGTCGAGTTGGTCCAGTCCGGCGCGATCGGGCCGATCCGCGAAGCGCACGTCTGGTGCGGTCGCCAGGGACCCGGCGGTGGACTGCCCCAAGGCGAAGATCCCGTGCCCAAGAACCTGAACTGGGACCTCTGGCTGGGCCCGGCGCCGTTTCGGCCGTACAACAAGAAGTACATGCCGGGCAACATGACCTGGAACCGCTGGTGGGATTTCGGTAACGGATGCCTGGGCGACATGGGCAGCCACCTGATCGACCTGCCCTTCTGGGCACTCAAGCTGCGCGACCCGCTCACTTGCGAGGCCTACGGCGATCCTAAACCGCCCAGCCCGTACACGAACCCCAAGTGGCTGGTCGTCACCTGGGAACATCCGGCCCGAGGCGAGATGCCCCCGCTGAAGCTCACTTGGTACGATAACGTCAAGCGTCCGCCGTCGCCGGAGGGCGTGGACCTGACCAAATGGCACATCGGCGTGATGTTCGTCGGCGACAAGGGCAAGCTGGTGGCCGACTACGGCAAGCACGTGCTGTTGCCGAAGGACAAGTACAAGGACTTCAAGCCGCCCGCGCAAACCATTCCGGCCTCGATCGGCCATCACAAGGAGTGGATTAACGGCGTGAAGACGGGCGCGCCCACGTTGTGCAACTTCGATTACTCGGGCAAACTGATCGAGCACAACCTGCTGGGTAACGTGGCCTTCCGCGCGGGTAAGAAACTCCAATGGGACGCCAAGAACCTCAAGGCAACCAATTGCCCCGAGGCCGACCGGTACATCCAGCGCGAGTACCGCGAAGGCTGGTCGCTGGAGGGCTAGCGGCCGGCCGGTTGAAAAAGGCCGTTGCGCGCAATTAGGGTGCCACTGCTGGCTTGCCCAGCAGTGTTTTTGCGGAGGTCTGTGCTTCGCACTGCTGGACAAGCCAGCAGTGGCATCCGCGCACGGCCTATTGCCAGTTCCATGGTGCCCAGGTGCCGCCGAAAAAGCCGCCGCCCACGCCGCCAATCCTCTTGCGGTTTTGCGGGTCGGGTTTTGGCTTGACCAGCGCGGAGGGCGCGTTGACGGTCGAGAAATCGAAGCTGGCGTTGTTATTATTCAGGCGGAAGAGGAGTGCGTGCTTGAAGTACTCGAACCGTAGCCGCTTGGGCTTCCGCATGGCCCAGTAGTAGCTGCTTTCGACCACGTCGCGCGGCAGCAGTCCGGCGTTTGTCATGATGACCACGTTGTCGATGTAGGTGTCTTGCGCCGGAGTACCGGTTCGCAGCAACATTTTGATCAACTGGGCGTCCAGCGGCGCGGCCGCCCGTGACGTTTGAGCCCAACCGGCCGACAGCACTGCCGCCAATACCACGAAGAGAGAGAACCTGTGGATCATCGTTTGGCCGCTCCAAATTTCAGTCCAAAAAACCGGTAAGTGCGAGTCGCACATGACTGTAGCGTACGGGGCGTTGCATATCACAGCGAAAACGGCGAGATGACCGCTACAGATATCTGTTACGCGCTCCAGAAGAGGAGCAGCTTGTATCGAAAACGGCCGTCCCCAGCAACCCCAATTGGCCGAAATGGGGGTTTAGGGAGACTGGAGTGTCTATAAAGCCGCGACCGTTGGTCGCGCACGAGGCGGAAAGGCACGCGGTTTTCCGAAACTCTCAGCGCGACCAACGGTCGCGGCTTTGTATAGGGGCGGTCAGCCGGACTTTTCCGCTGGACATCAGGCCGTCTACGGAGGATAGTAGAAGGGCGGGACAAAACGGCCCGTCTGCCATGGTTGGCACGCTCGAAACAGATCTGACATTTCTCGCCGGATACCGTCTCCCCATGCTCCGTCTTGCACTCATCATCTGTTTGGCCACTTGCTTGCCTCGCCCGGGTTTGGCCACCGAACCCGCTGCGCCGGAGCTTCGCCGCCAGGTGCTGGAGCTTGTTGAGCAGTTGGATAGCGACCGGTTCGACATCCGTCGCAAGGCGGCTGCCAGCCTGGACGAGTTGGCGGCCCAACCGGACGCCCAGCGGCTGTTGGCCGTCGAGTTGCGTCGGGTGCTGGTCTCGGCGGAGGTTTCCTTCGAGGTCCGACGCCGCTTGGAGCAGACGCTTCTCCGCTTGCCCGAGGTCGATATCGAGCCGGCCCGGACGGTCACGCCCGAGGAAATTGAACGGCTGGTGCGGCAATTGGAGGACGACTCTTACGGGGTTCGGCTTGGCGCCACGAAACGACTGGAGTGGCTTCTGCGGACGCCGGCGTTGTCGGTTTCGATCATGGTCGGCTTGAAGGCCCGCTTGGCCCAAGGCGAGCGGACGGCCGAGATTCGGCAACGCCTGATACCCCTCTACGATCGTGCCCGAGGTCTTTGGCTATCGAGCGATCCGGCCGATTGGCCGCCGTTGAATATCTCCGACGAGGAAATCGACCGCTGGGTCGACCAGTTGGCGGCCTTGCCCAGCGATCGTACGCGCTCCGCCGCTTGGGAGGCCGAGCGGGAGTTATCCGATCTGCTGGCCCGGGACAAGTTGGTGCCTCGGGTGAAACGGGCCTTGGAGGCGAAGCTGAGCGAGTCGCGATTGGACCCACGGGCGGCAGCCCGACTGAAGAAGCTCTTGGACCTTACCCGGCCCGCCATGGTGGCCGAATACTGGCAGGGCCGACAGAACCTGGGCGAGCAGCATCTTTTGGTGGGCGTACCCAGCCTGGGTCCGGGCGCCCAACGGCCGAGCCATTTCGACCGCATCGACGACAATTCGGCCCATTGCGTTAGCGGCAACTCGTTATCGCCGGGCGACTACCCGGTGGGCGTGGCGTTTCCACATCCACAGCAGCCGACCCGGGCGTTCTTCCATTTGGTGAACCTGCCCACGCCACGCCGCCGCATGGCCTATACCCATTCGGTCAAAGAAGACGATGCCAAGCGGCTGGCCGCCATCAGTCGGCGAACGTTTGAGCGGATACTAGCCGAGCGTCGGGCGTTATCCGACCACGAGCTTTCGCTGCTGGCGCAATTCGACCCGAATGAGATCTCGCGGTTCGCCGGCAAGTACTTTCTCCAGGTTGACGACAGCCTGAAGTCGAACTCGCCAAGGGGCGGTGCTATTGGTCAACCCAGCCGGCATGGCACGATATGTATCATGCTAATGACCACGGGCACGAAGCTCGCCATCCCCGGCCTGCTGGAGGCGATCAAGAAGGATCGCTTCCTGCCGGCAACGAAGACTTCGCCGTATCAGTGGCAATGGATAGCCGCCCTGGCGATTGCCGTTCGAGACCCCTGGCCGGATGTGGACGTCTGGCTGGCCGGGCTGATCGATCGGGCCGATCCGCTGGCGGTGGAACGCGACGCCTCGGCCGAACTGGGCGCTACGGCGGCCGCGCTGTTGTTGAAGCGGCGCGAGCAGTCGGCCTTCCAATTCGGCCTGGAGCCGGTCGTCGACCCCTGGCTTGGTCGGCTGGGTATCGACGGCTGGCGATTCTCCTCGCCCGAGGCCCGAAGGAAAGTGCTCCAATGGTGGCGGCAGGAAGCCGCCCGAGCCCATCAGGCCGGACATCCAAGCCGCGGCGTGCTGGCCGCGAGTTTGTGATGTGCAAGCTACACCCGCCTCGAGGACGGGGGCGGCTCTGGGGCGCAGGAACACGTTTGTAGCTGGATTCGCAAGAATTCAGCCCGTGAGTGTAA
>CAZDHN010000548.1:0-4631 GCA_964505115.1 uncultured Planctomycetaceae bacterium | reverse complement strand
ATCGGGCAACCTTCGCTTTGGTGGGCTAACAACTGTGATTTGCGGCACTAGTTTTAGCGCAAGCACGTCACTCGCCTGGTACGTCAAATCCGAACCAATATCCCCGAAAATGAAGATAGCGTCGTTGGCGTAAGGCTGTTCACCATCGGAAATTCTGAGGTCAAAACTCCCGCTGATCGGCAGCGAGGAATCAAAGAGGGTCGTGCTGGCGATGTAGCGGCTGGGAAGCGCTTGGTGGGAGGTAGTGCTCCCAATGGAGTTGACTTCTCCGGCGACGCCGGCCGAGCCGCCGACGCCGTCGCTGCCGGCCACGTTGCTGTAGTCGCTGGGATTGACGGCGCCTTTGGCGTCGATCAACACCCAACCGGCCGGGAGCGTTGAGGTGCCGACGGTCTGGCTTTCGAAGTCCTCTTTGATGTCCGCCACGTTGATCTTGATGTTGTCGAACCGGCCCGTGTCGTTCAGGGAACCGAAGCCGAATTGGACCGAGGAGGGCGCGAAGGTGAAATCCTTGGCAGAATAACTCGGCGTCATACCGCCGCTGTTCAGGTTTCGAGCGCGAATGGTGAAATCCCCCGTTGAACCGCTGGTGGGTCTCCAGGCGACTTTGACTTGATACCAGGTGTTTCCGAGGAGATTCGGTGCCGTGGCAAGTTTCGTGCCCGCGCCGTCGGTCAGAAGGGGTGAGCCCCCAGAATATTCGATGAGCTTCAAATTCAAGGCATCGGCGGCCACCCTGGTGAGCCCTGAACCGATGTCGCCGACGATGAAGATCGCATCGTCGGCGGTGCCTTCGGGGACGATTTGGACGTCGAACCTGCCCACGAAAGGAAGGGTCGGATCGAAGGCCGTTGAGTTGACGATGTACGCGCCCGGGAGCGAGCTCGAGCCGGTGTAATTGAGCGAGGTGACCTGCCCGGCCACGCCGCTGGAACCTCCGTCGCCCAGGCTGCTATCGACGCTCAAGTAAGTTGCGTCCGGCGACGTGGTCGTATCGATCAACGACCAGCCGGCCGGCGGCGTGGTAACGCCGGTTCCGCCGTGGCTTTGAAAGTCTTCGACGATGGTATCCGCCCCGGCAGGCGTGGCGAGCAGAGTGACGAGCAATACAACGGTGCTCAGGACGAACGTTCTTTGCAGAGTCATCGACGTGCTCCTTAAGTTGCAGGTAACCGATAGCCGTTAAAGGTCCGGCCAGACCGGGCGACTGCCCAAACTGAACAACCCCGAGTATACCGTCAATCTCCATGATTGCCAGCCTTTTTTTGCCTCCCCCCTAATAAATCCCAATAAACATGGGAAATGGGCCAAAAGCTCCCATCTGGCGAGGGGTTTTCAGCGAAATCCGGCCGGGCTAGCCCGGATTATTCACAAAGGCCGTAGCACGGGCTTCCAGCCCGTGGCTGGGCAACACAGGCAAGATGCCTGTGCTACTCGTGCGGCCTATGAATAATGCCGGCTATGCAAGGGTCACTAATCGGCCGGCTGATTGGCCGGGGCGGTTTCGGAGCGGAGATGGGGTGGCGGGGGACCGCCGTGGCCGATGTCCATGTCTTCACCGAAGTAGTATTTGCGGGCCTCGGCGTTGGATAGCACTTCGGTGGGTGAACCGTGGCAGAGTACCTGCCCGGCCCGAATCACGTAGCTGCGGTCGGTGATCTGTAGCGTCTCGCGGACCTGATGGTCGGTAATCAGAATGGCGATCCCCTCTTCCCGCAGCCGCCGGATGATCCTCTGGATGCTGGCGATGGTGACCGGGTCGATGCCGGTGAAGGGCTCGTCGAGCAATATGATTTGCGGATCCGAGACCAGCGCCCGGGCGATCTCCAGCCGTCGCCGTTCTCCGCCGGAGAGCGACATGGCCAGCGACTTTCGCAGCCGGGTGATATCGAACTCTTCGAGCAGTTCGGCGCAGCGTCGTTGCCGTGCGGCGCGTTTGATACCCAGCATCTGCATCACGCCCAGCAGGTTCTTCTCGACGGAGAGCTTGCGGAACACGCTCGATTCCTGAGCCAGGTAGCCCATGTGTCCGTCGCGTGCCCGGCGATACATGGGCCAGTTGGTCACGTCGGCGCCGGCCAGGCGGACCTTTCCGGCGTCGGGTTCGAGCATACCGCAGGTCATGCGGAAGCTGGTGGTTTTACCCGCCCCGTTGGGCCCCAGCAGACCGACGATTTCGCCCGGATTGACCACGAAATCAACGCCGTCGACCACCCGGCGCCGTCCGTAGGTCTTAACCAATCCTTGGACTTCCAGCATTGACATGAGTTATCGGTGCTCTCTTTGTAGCCGGATTCGCAAGAATTCGGTCTTTCGCACTCCGACTGAATTCTTGCGAATCCAGCTACGGGTTAATCACTTACGGCCAGTCATCCTATCGGACGAATCCCATTCGGGGGAAGTTGGGGAACATGGGCAGCGGAAAGTCGGTGCCGGGTAATCTATCCCAGGAATGGGGCCAGTATACGAAGATCGCCTTGCCGATCAGCAGCTTTCGCTTGACATAATACTCGAATCCGTCCTGTTCCCAAAGGCGGCTATCCTTGCTTCGGGCGCTATTATCGCCCAGGGCCAGAAATTGGTCGGCCGCCAAGGGGAAGTCGACGTGGTGCAGCTTCTCGAAGGCGTCCCAGCGGGCCGGGTCGGAGAGGAATCGCGCCACGCCTTGGGGCGAATTGGACGGGATAATGGAGTGCAGGTTGTCGAAGCCGGTAATCGGACCACCGTTGTGGCCGTGGCGATTCCCCCGCCGCCACTCGGCGATGTAGTAAATGTCGCGACGGAGCTCGATGTGGCTCAACTCGCAGGCCGCCCCAAGCGAACCGACGCTGGCCGGCAACAAATCGACCGGGTAAGGCCGAGTGTTGTTCAAGGGCTCGTAGGTGGTCGGCCCGTCGAATTCGACCAGCTTACCGTCCACCCAAAGCCGCAGTTCGTCGTCAACATTGGAAAAGCGCACTTCGTGGCTACCCAACCCGCGGATACGGGTTGAGGCCGTCGGCTTGTAGTCGTCAACCCCTTCGATCACCAGTCGGGCCGTGCCTGTCTCCACGTCGACACGGCATTGGAAAGCCCTTCCTCCCTCGACCAACTCGAAGATAATTTCTCCCGTCTCGCTTCGCACATCCACGGTACACCGTAGTGCCAGGTCGCCGACCCAATGCAGCGGCATGCTTTGCATCGAACTCATTTCGCTGCGACCCGTATTATAAGCGCAGAAATCGGCGATCAGTCGGCGTTCGGGTTGGTCCGGCGGCATCGAGCCTTGTGCCAGATGTTGCCACTGGAAGGCCGACGGCACGAAGTGCTGATATCGAACCCAGGTTTCGCGCGCGGAACCGCCGTCGCTGGAGAAGGTGCGGTAGTCGCCGTCCGCCAGATTATCCCATCCACCCGGCTCGCCGTCGCCCTGCCATCGGGCGGGCCAGCCGAGCTTGATAATCTCCGGGTCGACGTAGTCGTTGTCGTACACCGGCTGCAACATGGCGAGCATTTTTCGCGGCGGCTTTCGGGCGATGTAAAAATGATCGTTGCCGTCGGGTTTCGTAAAGATGTCGCCGTGACTGATCCGCAGAGTCTCGTGCGGCAAGCCCACAATCCGCTTGATGTAGTTCGTCTTCGCCTCGCCCGGATACTTGAAAACCGCCACGTCCCAACGCTCGGGATCAGAGAATTGATAGGCGAACTTGCCCACCAAAATGCGGTCGCCCTTGAACGAGCGGTCTTCGTCCGGATCGATGGACATGTCGTAGCGGCAAATCGGACAGGTGCAACCTCGCACCCGATACCCCGGCCCGCGCGGAGTGTTCGTGCTCTGGTTGACCTCGTCGCTGGCACTCACCTGGAACTGATAGCCGCACTCCGGGCATTCAAGGTCCTTGTGGCGGCCCATCAGTGTCGGGGCCATCGAGCCGGTCGGTATCACGAACGCCTCGGCCTCGAAGGTGCGAAACAAAAAGGCCAACACGAAAGCGACCACCACCGACTCGATCGTCTCGCGGATGGCCGCATGTGACGGTATATGCCGTAGCGGGGTCGGCTGCGACGACTCGGGCTTCTCGGCCGAACCGGACGACCGAGATTGTTCCCGTGAACGGGCTCTTGAACTGCCGGGCTTTTTCTTTGACATTCGTCCCTAATCCCTAATCCCTAATCCCTAATCTCTAATCCCTATTACCGAATATAGCGTATCTTGCCGGGATTCGGAACTTGAAATTGCCAACCACCCCATTGGACGTGTCGGGCCGGGAAGTGGACCACTAAAGGCTTGCCCATCAACAACTTAGCCGCAACGCCGGGCCCCACGCTCCAGGTACGACTGTCGCGCGAGACGGGGCTGTTGTCGCCCAGCACGAAGTATTCGTCGTCGGAGAGCCGGACCGGTTCGTCCAGTGCCCAGCGACCATCGGGACCAAGAGGGTGGGTGTAGTAGACGTCGCGCAAGACGCACGGATCGCGAATCTCGACCCCCAAACCTTGCGAGCCGATCGCCAGCGGCCGATCAGTCGGCTCCAGTGGCCGGTCCGAGGCGTGGTAGGGGTGTGCGACTTCCACCCGGCCGTTCAGGGCCAAGAGCAACTGACGGTCGAACAGCGATAGCTCGACGGTCATCGGCCCCATCTCGGTCGGTA
>CAZDHN010000547.1:0-4631 GCA_964505115.1 uncultured Planctomycetaceae bacterium | reverse complement strand
GTCGGCTCCGGCCAGACGGGCGTGACGGAGATCGGCCTGGTAAAGGTTGGCGTGATGCAGGTTGGCACCGCTCAGATTGGCGCCCGACAGGTCAGAAAGCATCATCGCCGCGCCCTGGAGGCTTGCGCCGCAAAGGTTGGCTTGGCTCAAATTGGCCTTGAACAGGGAGGCGAGTGCGAGATCGGCCTCTTCCAGGTCGGCGCTTTCCAGGCTGGATCGCGTCAGCGCCGCCCGCCGCAGATCGGCTCCGCGCAAATGCACGCCCCCCAAGTCAATGCCCGAGAGATCCTGGGCTTCAACCCGGTGCAGCACCGCGCCGCTCGTCTTGTGCTTGATCTCGATCAGTGGAACTCACCCGTTGTGATTCGTCGATGGATTGGCCCGGAACTCGCTTCCCCAACGCCGCATTGCCCCAATTGTTCACTTATCGCCCCAATTGTTCACTTATCGTCCGTCGTCCGCAATAGGATTATCATACTATCGGGGCAACTGCCGGGAAATAACATTCTGACCGTTATTGACGAACGGTTACGCTGCGAAAACCGTAAATCATGGCAGTAGCACGATTTGCGGGATTAACGGTCAGCCGTCGGCCGGTTCCCGCTGCAATGCCACCGGGCTGGCGACCAGCTTGGATAGGGCCACAACGGTTGGATTCAGCGTGTCACGCCCCCAGGCTATTTCCGGGGGAAGGTGTGAGAAATTCACAATGCAGCCATCTCGCTCGTAGCAACTCAGGTCGTAAGCAGACCCCATCTTGATGCAACTTTTCGGGCAGGCCTCGGTGCATATGGCGCAGAACATGCACTTCGTGTAGTCGATCGTGAAGCCGGTGACGTCGAAGCCTTTCCGCTCTACCGCCTTCTCCCGGCCCACGTAAATGCAACTGGCCGGGCAGCTTTTTGCGCAAAGCCCACAGGCTGTGCAGGTTGCCATGTCGTAACGGTGGAAGCCGTGGTAGCGATCGGACACCACCAAGGGCAGTTCCGGATACTCGTATTGCTCGGTGAACGTTCCACGCTTTGGGTCGTACGTGCGGCCCCAGTAACGCACGGTTACCCACATCGCCTTGCAAACGCTCGTCACCGCCAGCCATATATCGCGGAACCAGTTAATCATCGCTAGACCCATCTCCCAAGGCGTTGAAATTTGCGGGCATTATACAGGGTTGGCCGACAAACCGAAATGCCCCTGTTGATTAAGGGACGGGGGGCGAGGGGCGAGGGGCGAGGGGAAGGTTGTCCGCCCCACCTTTGGTGCAGCAATCGGCGGGGCAGATGTCGGGGCTGGGGCCGAATCTGCCCAGGGCGAGTCGGCTGGGATTCTCCTCGATTCGCTCCTGGATCAGCTCTCGAACCATCGTGACGAATCGGGGATGGCATCCGACGACTGGCGCCCGGACCATGTTCAATCCGACCTTCTCGCACACCGCCCGCGCTTCCACGTCAAGGTCCCAAATAACCTCCATATGCTCGGCCAAAAAACCGATCGGCACAATCACCACGTCGCTTATCTTGCCGCTCTGGCCGAGTTGGGCCAGATAATCGCAAACGTCGGGTTCCAACCAGGGCTGGGATGGCCGCCCGCTGCGGCTTTGATACACCAACTCCCAATCAGTACGTCCCAATCGTTCGGATACCAGCCGGCAGGCCTCGCGCAACTGCTGTTGGTAGTCGCATTTTTCGGCCATTTCGAGCGGCAGGCTGTGTGCGGTGTAGACGATCCGCGCGGCCGGCCGGCGTTGGTCGGGAATCTGCTGCAGGGCCACGGCCAGCCGATCGGACATTGCCTCGACAAAGCCCGGGTGGTTGTAGAATAGCCGCAGTTTGTCGACCGGGGGGGCGTTGGGGCCGACTTCAGCCCGCGCCCGTTCGATGTCTTCCAGATACTGCCGACAGCTCGAATAGGAGCCAAACGCCGAAGTAACCAGGGCAATCGCCCGAGTGACGCCGTCGTCGGCCATCTGCCCCAGCGTATCGGCCAGCATGGGGTGCCAGTTCCGATTCCCCCAATAGACGGCCAGTTGCGGCCCCTGTGCGTTCAGTTCGGCAACCAAGGCGACCAGCAGCGCCCGGTTTTGGGCGTTAATTGGGCTCTCGCCGCCAAAGGCTTCGTAGTGTTTGGCAACTTCGAGCAGGCGCTGGCCAGCGACGGGCTTGCCGCGAGTGACGTTCTCCAGGAAGGGGATCACGTCGTCCGGCCGTTCCGGACCGCCGAAGGAAACCAGAAGCAGAGCGTCGTACTGGCAAGACACGGTGAATTAACCGACGCTTGAGGAAGGCTGGGACATCACGAAACAGATTACTTCGTAACGACTTCCGTCTAGCCGGCGGGGGTAAGCCTGCCGGCTAGACATCCACAATGAAAAAGTGACCCCGACGGGATTTGAACCCGTGCTGCAGGCTTGAAAGGCCTGTGTCCTAACCTAACTAGACGACGGGGCCGAGTAAGTGCCGCTAACCCGCATTTCTCACCAGCCATCTACTGCGAGGACGGAAGTCCAGCCGTGGCTGCGTCGTGCGGCACGATTCATCCTCAACGTATTCACCAATACGCCCGCGGATGAATCGCTTGCACTCCTTGCCACGACAGAACTTACGACCTCTCGTGACGATGTTGGTGAGAAATACGGGCTAACGAACCGAAGCCATTATTTGTAATCCGCCACGCTTGCGTCTGTCAAGGGGACCACCCAACAGCCGCGCAACGGTCGCTCATGACGATTCGGCTGGGGCAAACGGGCGCACTCGGGCGGGGAGAAACCGCTGATGGAGAGGCCGCTGGTCGGATGCCCAGCGTGGATAGGGAGATCGACTACGGTTCGGTGGCGTCTGCTTTAGTGGGGGCCTTGTTCTCGGTTCCCGCCTTCTCGGTTGCCGCTTCATTGCGGCGAATCGCATCGAAGACCTCGCGCCGGTGGACCGGGATCTCCTTCGGGGCTTCAACCCCGAGGCGGACCTTATCTCCGCGAATCTCAACAACCACGATCGTAATGTCATCGTTGATGACAATACTCTCGTTCTTTTTTCGGGATAGCACTAACATGGCACGTTCCTTTGCCCCTTTCGACAGGCGCCCCAGCCGGATTGGTCGGCCCTTTAATCCTGCGCGCGCAAAACCAACCTAACATTTGAGCATACTCTCACCTTCTTGCGGAGTCAAGCAAATACCCCGTAGAAGGTTGGAATTCCCTGAAGGCCTGGCATCATTTGGCGTAGCACCCATATTATCCGCATAAATTGCCGTGGCTAGAGAGTTTCGTATACCCCCCCTTGGATTAAGCCTGCTTTTCGTAAGCCCTTGATTTCAAACGACTTGCGAATTACTGCTCGACGGATACCAACCATTGGACGTCAAGCCGGTCCGTCAGTCTATTCACCGTACGGAGAGCCTGCCTGGTTGGTTCGCCTGGATTCCGCATGTTTGGCGGAAGAATGGATTCGTCCGAGACGGGCTCAGTTGGGTCGGGCCCATTGAAAGAAGCCGATCGATTCCAACTCGCCGCGGAGAGTCTCTTTTTCGTCGTCGGCCAGCGAGACCTGCGGCAGCCGGTTGGGGCCGCAATCTAACCCGACCAGGCCCATGATGGCCTTGAATGCCGTCTGACCGCCGTAGTCGCGGCATATTCGGATCATGTCGACCGATCGGGCCTGGCATCGCCGCGCTTTGGCCAGATCGCCCGCGTCGAACGCTTCGAGCAATCGGACGTACAAGGGAGCGGCAAAGTTGTAGGTGGTTCCAATGGCCCCCGTCGCGCCGACGCTGAGCCCGGCCAGAAGCATCTCGTCGCGGCCGTGGAGGATATCAAAGCGGCCGTCCTCGAAGCCCAGCAATGCCTGGTACTCGTCGATCGTCGCGGCGGTGTACTTGATCCCCGCGAAGGCGGTAATCCGATCGGCGGCCAGTCGGAGCAGTTCCAGCATGTCCAGATCAACCCCGGTGACGCTGGGGATGTTGTAATAGTAGAAGGGCAACTCCGGCGCGCCGGCACTGATGTGGGCGAGGCACTCGACGAGCACTTCACAGGATGGCGGCTTGAAATACGAGGGCGGGGCGGCCGAGATCGCGTCGACTCCGATCCGTTGGGCATGGGTTGCCAGCGTGTGTGCTTCGGCCAGGCTGTTGTGACCCACATGCACGACGACCGGCAGCCGGCCCTTGGCGGCCTCGATGAACGCCTCGGCCACCTTCATGCGTTCGTCGGTCGTCAACGACGCCCATTCGCCCGTACTGCCGCAAACGAAGATGTCGCCGATACCTTCGCCGATCAACTGATCCACAATCGGACCGGCCTGGTCGAGATTCAGTGAGCCATCGGCCCGCATTGGCGTAAAGACGGCCGCCACCAGACCTGTCATCCGAAAGCTCATCGAAGTTTCCTCTCTTACGGGGGGATAGTGTAAGAGAGTCAGTATATTCGACGAAAGGCGGCCGGGAAAGCGGGGGGCATTTCAGTATTCTTTGGGGAATGGGGTTCCGCGGAACATTCATTCACCCAGAGTACGCCGCCTTTTTCAAGCCCTCATCCACGAAATTCGGTTATATCTCGACCTCGGACGCGAACGGAATCAAAGGACATAGGGCGGCAGGGCCGCCAACCAAACCGGTGCTGCCGCACCCAGGCAAGAACC
>CAZDHN010000546.1:0-4634 GCA_964505115.1 uncultured Planctomycetaceae bacterium | reverse complement strand
GATAATCGAATCCGAATTCGTTGTTCGTACCATAGGTGATGTCGGAGGCGTACGCCTTGCGGCGTTGGTTCTGCGGCATCTGCGTCTCGATTATGCCCACGCTCAGGCCGAGCGCCTTGTAGATGGGGGTCATCCATTCGGCGTCGCGTCTGGCCAGGTAGTCGTTCACCGTGGCCAGGCTACAGCCCTTGCCGGCCAGCGCGTACAGATACATGGGCAGCGTGGCCGTGAGTGTCTTGCCTTCGCCGGTCTGCATCTCGACGATCGACCGGTTGAACATGGCGATGCCGCCAAGAATCTGCACGTCGAAGTGACGCATGTTGATCGTCCGCCGGCCGGCCTCGCGGACCAGCGCATAGGCCTCGGGCAGAAGCCGCGCGAGCGGCTCGCCGCTTTTTGCCCGATAGCGCACCGAAAGGCTTCGCTTGCGGAGTTGCTGATCGGTGAGCTCGCGAAGTTCCGGTTCGAACGATGCGACCTTGGGCAGCAGCGTTGCCCAACGCGCCAGCCGCCACTGTGCCGGCCCACCTCGCATCGGCCTAAGCTTGACGCCCGGAGGCTCGGCCTTGCTGTTCGCACTGTCTCGGGGAGCGTCGCTCAACTTACCGCTACCTTCTGTTGTTGCCGAAAGCCGCATAAGTTTAATTATACGGCGCAATCCGCTTGTAGGGGGATGCCGAGCGAACAAAGAACGTGCCGGACTGGCCGCTACTTGCCCAGCCGCTTCAACTCGGCCACTTCGTAGGCGGGCGCATAGCCGCGTTCCGGCTCGGCGCCGGCGGCTACTCGGCCCTGGACCTCGACGAAATGCCCCCTCTCCAGGCCGGATCCAAGCGACTTCTCGTCGAGTACCACGCTGCCGCCGTAATCGTCGGTCTCGCCCTCGACGGGAATGTAGCGGAGCTTCCAACTTTGGTCGATCTGGGAATACTCCAGCTTGCCTTTCAGCCAGCGGTAGTCGGGATCGTGGCCGTATCTGGCCGAAGAAATGAACGAGTCGGCGGTCGGGGTGCTCCTCGCTTTTCTGCTGGCCGACGCCAGCCGAACACCGTTGGAGTCGGTCGTGGAGGCTGAAGTTCGTGAGGGGGGAAGATCCATTATGTCGATCGCCCTGGTCGGCAGCGTGGGCGCGGCCGAGCGGCCGGTACTCCGACTGTTCGAACTGCCCGGGTAGGGCCACGGCTGGACCGCGGCGGGTCGCGTGGTGCCGCCGCCCGGCGGTGGGCCGATTGTCCGAACAATCCTTTCGCGCCCGGCGAGTGAACTGCCGAGCGAACTGCCGACTGTCGACTGTCCACCCGACGAACCAACGGTCGCCACGGCGCTGGGTGTGGCGGCCGCTGGGTTCGTCGCGATGGTGGCCGATCCTCCGATGGAATTATTGGCCGGGCTGACACTCCCGGATGCGGCCAGCGTATTTCCGTTGGCTAGCCGGTTCAGCGTGGGAGGTTTCTCCCCGGCCCGAGCCCAGCCTGATCCGGATGGTTGAGAACTGCCCGTGCTGCTGCCCTTGTACTGGTAACTCCCGCCGGGAGGCCGATAGTTGTTCTGCGGAGTCCTCCCGGACGGTGGCGTCGATGATGCACCTGGATTTGCCGGGATCCCGGACGCGCTGCCCGGCGAGCGGAATGTGCCGGGATTTGTCGATCCCGTGGGCGAAGTCGGGCCGTTTTGTGGGCCCAGCAGCCATTGAGGCGCCGTCGGCTGAGGTTGCGTTACTATCTCACCCGTGGGTGGGGTATAGTAGGGATTCGTCGCGCCTTGGCCCGCCATCTGGCCCGTGCCCGGTGGGGTAACCGTGGTCCGGCCGACAAACGGATCGGTAAACGGCGTGGTGCCCTTACAGCCGGCCAACACGGTCAGAACAACAAGCACGGCAAGCGGCCGCTTCATCGGGTGAACTCCTTCCCACCGGATTGAATTGCCCGGGCACACTAAGAAGAGATCGTAGAGTAGCGTTTTCGCCGCGTGTGTCCAGAGCGATTTAGACTGTTACCATTCAAATATTACGCAAAATGGCAAGAAGTTGGAAACGTCCACGATGGTGCCGGATCGTCCGGGTTAGGGAAGAATCGGCTCGATGACCGGTGCGAGCAACATCCCGGTCGGAATCGACACTTCGGACTGCGTCCGCACGTCGCTGTCGGGACGCTCGACGAACGGATTGATGATCCGTAGCGGCCGTCGAGCCGTTTGGACCGGGACCGGCTTGCCGACGATATCATCCGAGCAATACGGGTTGATAATCAGCAGGGGAGCCGGCGCCGGCCGGCGGGGTCGGCTCGCTGCCTGATCGGCACAACAGGACCGCCCGGGGACCTGGGCATTCAAAATCGAGTAGCCGTATTGCACGGGCGGATGGAGCACGAAATAGGGCACATGCTCCTCGCAATAGTCGTCGTACCGGGCAATAAAGGGCCACGACCAGTAGGCAAGGGCCGAATCGACCGATGAGAGCACGCTGGAGATTGCCAAGATCGCCCACGGGACCCAGTGTGAAGTATTGTTTTTCATCGTAGCCACCCTCGCTAGGATAGTCGTTACAAACCGCCTATTCTGCCAGGTTAGCAACATCCAACAGTAAAACAACCCCCCGGCCCGAGAGAATTTGCTCCCCATAAAGCCGCGACCGTTGGTCGCGCATACTACCGCGGATGGACCGCCATCAACTGAAGCTTCACGCGCTACCAACGGTCGCGGCTTTATAGGGGGAGGAATGCGTTAATGGGGCAACGGCGGAATGCCGAGTAGGTCCGACTCCGAACGGGGGGGTGCGGGACCCAGCTCGGGCATATCGTACGGCTTCTCGGCGCCCGGCACCTCGGGTATCTCGAAGACTATCTGTCCAAGGTCTTCCTCGGCGACCTTCGGCCCGCAACCAGCAACCACCGATACCAGCATGGCAGAACATGCCAACAAACCAAACAGCACTCGCATCGTACACCGCTCCGCACATCGGGCCATAGTGTGTAGAATCAACTTTCCGTCTCGTGTTAGCCCCGTCGCCTGCGACGGTAAAATGGCGGAAACCAACCAGGTGCCTGTCGCAGGCGACCGGGCTGACTACCGGGTCGCAGGCGACCGGACTGACTCTCCTGATCTTACTAGCTGGCGGCCCTCGACGAAACCCCGCGGATGAATGCACACTCATTAACCGCTGACCTGAAAAACGAGGCCCACCGGCTCGGTTTCGACCTGGCGGGGGTCTGTCGGGCGGTAGCGCCCCCGCGACTCGACGAGTTTCGCCGCTGGATTGACGCCGGATACGCCGGCCGGATGGACTACATGGTCGATCGGGCCGACGCATACCAGCATCCGCGGCACGTGCTCGACGGAGCCCGCTGCATTGTAATGCTAGGTATGAACTACCGGACCGCCGAACCGGCTCCGGTCGCTTCGGGCCGGGGAAGAATCTCCCGATACGCTTGGGGAACCGACTATCACGACCTGATCCGCGATCGGCTGCACCGCCTGGCCGATTTTCATCGCCAGCAGGCTCCGGCGGCCGATGTTCGAGGCGTGGTCGACACGGCCCCGCTGGCCGAACGCGAGTTCGCCCAACTTGCCGGGCTGGGGTGGATCGGCAAGAACACCATGCTCGTCAACCGCACGCTGGGTAGCTGGCTGTTTCTCGCCGCCCTGTTGACCACCGAAGAGTTGGAGCCCGACGAGCCGCACGAAGCCGACCGCTGCGGCACCTGCCGGGCGTGTCTCGACGCCTGCCCGACCGGGGCCTTGGTCGACGCCTACCAGTGCGACGCCCGGCGGTGTATCAGCTACCTGACAATCGAGCTGCGCGAGTCGATACCCGCCGAACTACGTTCGCTGGTCGGCGACCGTTTGTTCGGTTGCGACGCTTGCCAGGAAGTCTGTCCATGGAACCGACGGACATCGGTTGCGACGGAGCCCGGTTTCCAACCGGCATCGGAGTTGAACCCCGTCGATCCGCTCGCGCTGTTCGCGCTGGACGACGAGCAGTTCCGAAAACGCTTCCGCCACACACCCCTTTGGCGCGGCCGGCGAACGGGTATTCTGCGAAACGCGGCTATCGTGTTGGGTAACAATCCGATCGTGGAGGCGCTACCCGTGCTGGCCGGAGGGCTTGAAGACGCCGAGCCGCTGGTTCGCGCCGCTTGCGCCTGGGCATTGGGCCAATACGCCGACTCCGCCGGCCGAGCGCCCCTCGAGCGCCGCCTGCCGATCGAGTCCGACCCCGACGTGCTGGCCGAGATCAACGCAGCGCTTGAGCGCTGACATATTCAGCACCGAACCATGTAGGTTATGCTTTAGCATAACGCATTCGAGCAGGGCGTTATGCTGAAGCATAACCTACACGACTTGTTCCAGAATGAAGAGGGTCTGCTCAAGTCCTTAGCCATCCGTGATCTTGACCTGGAACATGAATATCCGCCAATAAACGCATCTCCCGCTACAAATAATTCGCGCGGACGCGGATGATTTGAGGGTCATGCGTGGCGCCAGGGCATGGGAAAACCGCAATGATTTCACTCCGGCGGCGACACAAGATCGCTCGTGCTCGCATCGACGAACTCAAGAATTCGCCACCGGCAGATGAGGCAGGGAGCGTTTCAGATTTGCGGGAGAGAATGATAGCAAAGCTGGCACTATAGATT
>CAZDHN010000545.1:0-4670 GCA_964505115.1 uncultured Planctomycetaceae bacterium | reverse complement strand
ACACCTGCCGCCCACGCGCCCCGCAACCGATGATACCGATGTTGATCGTATCGTTGGGCCCCTTCTTCGCATCGGCGGCGTAGAGTTGGGCTCCAGCCCAACCGCTAGCAGCCGTCGCGGCCGTGGCACCCAAAAACTTCCGCCGTGTTGACGTCTTATCCATTTACAAATCTCCCGTAATTGTTACTTGTCAGTTTCCCTCGTCTCTCGTCCCTCACCCCTCGCCCCTCATCTCCCAATAACCGTAAACATAACGTGCCAGCCGGAACCTCTGCTGAGCACGCCGGGCTTCTTCTCTTCGAGCGAGTCGACCGGGCCGATCTCGCCGGCACAGTAGCAGCCGAACAGGGGCAACTGCTTGCCCAACGCCTTTTGGATGGCTGTCAACTCGTCCTTGTAGCTCTTCAGTTTGCTGCGCCGCCCGGCACAATTGAATGCCAGGACTCCGGCCGGCTTGCCTTTGAATTGGGCCAATGCCTCGGCGGCCCCTTCGTTGGCCGAGCGGATCACGCCGTCGTTATCCTTCGCCATGCGTCCGGCCAGCGCGACCTTGAAGTCGCCCGATAGCATCAGTGCCACCGCGCTGTCTGCATGTGCCTTGCCGCGGAAGTAGACGAACGTTTGGCCGGCGTTCTTGTTCGCGCATCCGCCCGTAATGGGGAACCCGTCGCCCAGCACGCGCTGAGTGCCCTCGACCAGGAACTGGGATTTTGGCGAATGGGCGTCGGGGATGAGTATCAGTAGTTGATCGTTATCGGTTTTGCGGAGCTTGGCGGCCAGTTTTTCACCGCCGGCCCGCAGCCGCTTCTCGATCAACTCGCGATTATCCTCGAACAGCAGCTTAGCCGTGCCCAGCTTGGAGACCAACCCGGCCGCCAGCGAGACGCCGTCGCCGCCGATCCCCAGCAGGCAGACGGAATCGAAATCGGTGCAACCCTCTTGCGTGAACGAGCCGTAAGTGGAGCCACCCAACAGGATATCGGCGGGCAGAACCGAACAGAGGCCCTTCAGCAGCTTTTCCTTGTTCTCTCGATCCTCGAAGCACTCCGAGACGATCACGGCCTTCAGCGGTACGCCGGCCATCGCCTTCTGGAGCGCCTTGGCGGCCTGTTTTCCCGCCGCGACCGGGTTTTCGTCCTCGTCCGCGACCATGACCACCTTCATCACGATTGGACCATCCGCCTTGGCCGGCGGCGTACACCAGGCATCGTCGGCGGCACGTACCGCCGACCAGCCAAATCCGGCCACGGCCAGCGCAACAATCAACGTCAGTCTCATCCACGACGAAAAACTATCGGATTTCATGGCAACGGACTCCTGAGTTCAAGGGTTGACGTGGTGTGTTTGGTTTACGTGACGTCGCAAGGCTAGGGAGTGGGGGCCGGGGGCCAGAAAACAACTCGTGGATGGTCTTCCCCTAATCCCTGGTCCCTGGTCCCTCATTCAATACTTCGAACTGCACAGCCCCCATTCCACTTTGTTATCGAACGGCGGCTTCTCGCCCCAACGGGCGCCCTTCCACTGGCTCCAGGCCAGCCGGTTGCGCTGGGAGGGCCAAAGGCCGGCTGCGGCGCCCCAATCGCGAACACCCGTGCCGTCCGGATCGTGTACCAGTACGGAGAAGAAGAACTCGCGCCCCTCGCTGGGGCGAATCCGGCTCCGCATTGGGCTGAAGGATAGGCTGCATTCGTAGTAGGTTACGTCGCCGTCGCGACTGACGGCCACCTCGGCCTTCTCGTAGCGCAAGTCGTCCAGCGACCGGCATCGGGCCGCTTCCGACAGCTTCATGCCCGGGCTGGCAAGCTGGAAGCAGCTCGCGCTCTTTCCGTCGGCGGCGGGCACGAAGAGGAACTCGAACCGGTTAGCCTCCTGGTCGGGCGACGTGCCGGTTTTGCTATCTTGCGGTGAGAGGGCGACTTGCAGGGCGTCGAACTGGTCGGCCGCGCCACGCCCCAGCAGTTTGTCTTCCTCGACCGCCGCCAGGATGCAGAACTGCCGCCGGTTCCAATAGGTGCTCAGTACCGTCTTCTTTCCGCCCACGGTGAAAGTTATGGGGATTGCGTCCTTCCATTCGGCCGGGTCGCCGTCCATGGTCGGCTTGAAGTAGGGAGCGCTGGCACAACTGATCTCTTGCCGCCGGACGACCGTCTTCCCGGTGGACTCGGCCGAGACCATAAACGGATAGCGGTTCGCCGCCAGATTCAAGCCGGCTTCGGTACGGAAGGAAACCCGTTTGGTCTCGCCCGGTTCGAGCGATACCTTTTGCTCGACCGGCGCGATCCGCCAGCCGTCTGGCGCCTTCACCTTGATGCTGCCTTGGTAGGGGCTATCGGCCAGGTTCTTAACGTCGACAATAGCCGACGGCTGATGGGGCGGGGCGACCGTCAGGCTCTCCAACCGCAGCGCGACCGGGTCGGCGGCCAGTGAGTTTCCAGCCACCGCCAGCACAATCATCGCAATCGCAAGTCGTTTCATGGCAATCTCCGGGCTACCAGCAGCGAACCCTCATTCTGCGCTACGGGTTTGCCCCGGTCAAGAATGGGCCAATTCGCTTCCACCCACCATTTAGTGGGCGGGTGCCACTGCTGGCTTGCCCAGCAGTGTTTTTGCGTGGTTGGTGTTTCGCACTGCTGGGCAAGCCAGCAGTGACACCCTCTTCTCAACGGGCTGATGGGCGGCATTCACGCCCGGCGCCCGCCGCTTGTTCCCGAATCGCCGATCTGGTATTCTAAAAAATTCCTTTCATTTTACCTAGAACTCGCGTTCGGCGAGTCCAGAATAGACCACGGGAGACGAAACCAAATGGGCACCCCATTGCTTGCGATAGCCGAAGGCGGCTTACAGGATGTCAGCGTGAAGATTGGCAATCTTGATCTGGCAATCATCCTCGGATATCTGGTGGGCATCGTCGCCCTGGGTTGCTGGGCCGGCACCCGACGCAAGGCGGCCGAGGGAAGCGACTACTTCCTGGCAAGCAAGTCGCTGAAGTGGCCGGTGATCGGCCTGGCGCTGTTTGCCACCAACATTTCGACCATCCACTTGGTGAGTTTCGCCCAGAACGGCTTCACCTCGGGCCTGACCTACGGCAACTTCGAGTGGATGGCGGCCTTCACGCTGGTGATTCTTTCGCTCTTCTTCGCGCCCTTCTATCTGCGGTCGAAGGTGGCCACGCTGCCCGACTTCCTGGAAAAGCGATTCAGCCGGGGTAGTCGCGACTTCCTGGCCGTGCTCTCGATCTTCTCGGCGATTGTCGTGCATATCGGCTTCTCGCTGTTGACCGGGGCCATCGTGCTGGAAGGGACCGTGTTGCACGCCTTCGTCGACGAACCCGAAACGCTGCGATTGTGGACCATCATCGCCATGTGCGGCGTAACGGCCATTTACACGATAGTGGGCGGGCTGTTGGCGGTGGTGCTCACCGAGTCGATCCAGACGATCGTGCTCTTGATCGGAGCGATCTGCATCACGGTGATCGGCTACAACATGGTGGGCGGCTGGGGTGAGTTGCAGTCGGCCGTACACCCGGTGAACTTCACCATGCTTCGCCCCAGCACCGACCCGACCGGCATCACTTGGTACGCCGTCTTCCTCGGCTATCCGGTGCTGGGTGTCTGGTATTGGTGTACCGACCAGACGATCGTGCAGCGCGTGCTGGGCGCCAAGGACGAGAATCACGCTCGAATCGGCCCGCTGTTCGCCGGCTTCCTCAAGATTCTGCCGGTCTTTCTCTTCGTGCTGCCGGGCATTATGTGCCTGGCGTTGGTGCAGACGGGCAAGATTCCCGGTCTACCCACCCGGGCCGATGGCACGCCGATCACCGAGCAAGCCTATACCCACATGATCAAAACCATGCTCAGCCCCGGTCTGCGCGGCGTGGTGATTGCCGCGCTTCTGGCCGCGCTGATGAGCACCGTCTCGGGCGCGCTTAACTCGATCGCCACCCTGTTCAGCTACGATATCTACAAGCGCTGGCGACCCGATACCAATGACCGCAATCTGGTCCGGATCGGCCGGGTGGCAACCTTCGTGGCCATGTGCGTGGCAATCGGCTGGACGATGGCGATCAGCACGCTGGGCACCACGATCTTCCAGGCAATGGTCGACGTCTTCCCCGTCGTGGCACCGCCCACGGCCGTCGTCTTCCTTTGGGGTATCTTCTGGAAACGCACCTCGGCAAAGGCGGCCATCTGGACGCTCATCGGCGGCTCGCTGATCGGGATGATTATCTACACCCTCAAGCTGGCGGCAGGCAACGGGTGGATCGCGGTCCCGGAAGACAGCCTCCTGGAATCGTTCCTGGCGATCAACAGCCTGTTCATGTCGTTTATACTCTTCGTGGTCGAGTCGGTGATGATCTTCGTCATCTCGCTGATTTACCCGCACCAACACACGGCCGAGAGCGAAACGCTCGTTTGGAAGTCGCCGCTGGAGCCGCTCCGCTCGACGACGGCCTGGCGGGGACTGCTCGACTTCCGCGTGTTGTCCGGCCTGCTGGTGCTAACCATGGTCGGTCTGTACGTCTTCTTCTCGGTCGCCACGCCCTGTCACCCAAACGCCGGCGTGCTCACGCTCGACGGCAAACCGCTGGCCGGGGCCATCGTCCAACTTAATACCGACGACAGCGCCTACGACGCCGAGTTGCACGTGGACCTTGCGGGCAACTGGGCCTA
>CAZDHN010000544.1:0-4694 GCA_964505115.1 uncultured Planctomycetaceae bacterium | reverse complement strand
GGTGCCTCGGTGACCACGACGATCCTGGCCTACGTACCCTTGTACTTCGTGCCCGGCGTGATGGAAAAATTCATAGCCATCAACCCGCTTGCCGTGATTACCATGCTCATCATCTCCCTGATCGAAGTGACCTTCATTCTGCCCTGCCACCTGGCACACCAGTCGAAGCATGGGGATAGCATCGCGGCCGCGACCCGACGCTGGGCTCGGTCGCTTGGGCCGGCCCGTTATCTGCTCGGCGCGCCATTGGTCGCCGTGGCACTGCTGCTGGCCGGTCTCTTTTATCCGCTTAAGCGGGTTGGAGACCTGTTCCGCTGGACCAACGAGCACGCGACGACCGGATTGCATTGGGTAATCGATCGGGTGTATCAGCCGCTGCTGCGTCTGGCGCTGAACAACCCGGCCGTTGTGATCAGTGTCGCGGCAACCGTTCTGCTTCTGGCGTTCGGATTGATTCGCGCGGGCGTGACGCCGTTTGTCGCCTTCCCCAAGCTCGACTCGATTGGCATCAACGCCACGATCGTCTATCCCGACGGTACGCCCGCCAAGGTGACCGAAGAGGCAACCAGTCGACTTGAGCAGGCCATCTGGCAAGTGAGCGACAAATATGCCAAGCACGGAACGCCCCTGGTTACGTTAACGCATCGAACCGTGGGCCATGAGCCACCCAGCAATCGCCACGGCGCCGGACTGCTGGCTTCCGCCGGTGGCAGCCATTTGGGCGGTGTCGCGGTTGAGCTGGTGGAGACTTCGCAACGAGATATCGACTCTCAGCAAATCGTTGCCGAATGGCGTGAGTTGGCGGGCAGTTTTCCAGGTGCCGAAAGTCTTTCGTTCGGCGCGAGCATGGGGCCGGGTGCAACGGCAATTGAGTTCAAACTCATGGCCGGCAGCCGGCAAATGGGGGAACTGGAAGAGTTGGTCGAAAAGTGCAAGGCCAAACTGGCCACCTATCCCGGCGTGTTCGATATCGCCGACGACTGCCAGCCCGGCAAGTGGGAATTCCAACTCC
Source organism: uncultured Planctomycetaceae bacterium (assembly GCA_964505115.1). Lineage (GTDB taxonomy): Bacteria > Planctomycetota > Planctomycetia > Pirellulales > Thermoguttaceae > CAZDHN01. Next base: position 3,682 of record CAZDHN010000544.1, on the reverse strand, counting down.
GAATCAAAGACCAAGCTCGGGCGATGGGCATCTCCATGGCCGATCTGGCCGAAACGGTCCGCGCCTCATACTACGGCGACGAAGTCATGCGCCTGCAACGTGGGCGCCACGAAGTGAAGCTCATGGTCCGCTATCCCCGCAATCAGCGCCGCAGCCTGGCCGACTTCGACGACATCAACGTCCGTACCGGAGACGGCGCCGAGCGACCCTTGACCGAGTTGGCCCGGGTTGACGTCCGGCGCGGATACAGCCAAATCAATCGCCTCGACCAGCTTCGCTCGATCACCATCACGGCCGATGTCGACGAGTCGATAGGAAACGCAAGCCGGATCGTTGCCGAGATGAAGGACGGCTTCCTGCCCAAACTACTTGAAGATCCGGAATACGTCGGCGTGCGTGTGTGCTGGGAAGGACAACAGGAGCAGACGATCGAATCGATTACCGGGCTGCTACAGGGGCTGGCCATCGCCCTGCTCGCCATGTTCGCGCTGCTGACGCTCGAATTCCGCTCCTATTTCCAGCCCTTCCTGATCCTGCTGATTATCCCCTTCGGAGCGGTCGGGGCAATTGGAGGGCATGTGGTGATGGGCATCCCGGTGACGCTCTTCAGCCTGTTCGGAATGGTGGCACTGACCGGCGTGGTCGTCAACGACTCGATCGTGCTGATCGACTTCATTAACCATCGCGTGCGAGACGGAATGCCACTAAAGGCCGCCTTAATGGACGCCGGTCGGCAGCGGTTCCGACCGGTTATGCTAACCTCGGTGACCACCGTGGCCGGACTAATGCCACTGCTGCTCGAAACCTCGTTCCAGGCACAACTGCTGATCCCAATGGCGACCAGCCTCTGTTTCGGCCTGATGTTCTCAACCGTGCTCGTGCTGCTGCTGGTGCCGACGTTCTATCTGATCCACGCCCGGCTCACCGGCGTCCAGACCAACGAACCAGTCGACCAGCCGCTCGAACCGCTGCACGCCCCCACCCGAGTCGACCAACCGGCCGAACAGTTGGCCCCATAGACCGGCAGGGCCGCCAGCCAAAGAGAGAGGGATCGGGGGTCAGGGACAAAGCCGTAGCCGGATTCGCAAGAATTCGGATCGATTGCTGCTCGCGGGCTGAATTCTTGTGAATCCAGCTACAGATCTGTTCTTGCACCCCAGCCACCCGACGATTCACTTCCGAACGGTCTGCAAGGCTGTCAGAAGTCCGGCGATCATCCGGTCGTCGTGGCCGTGGGTCAGGCTGATTCGCAGGCAGGAGCGGCCGTCGGGCACGGTTGGAGGGCGGATGGCCGGAACGTAAAGACCCTGCCGTCCCAGCGCGGCCGACATCTCGACCGCCCGATCCGGATCGCCCACCATGATCGGGATGATCTGGCTCGCCGAACTGCCCGTGTCCCAGCTTTGCCGGCCGAGTTTATTTCGTAGCGACTCGGCCCGACCCAGCAAGCGTTCGCGTCGCTCGGGTTCGTTTTCGACGAAGTCCAACGCGGCGATTGCCGCCGCGGCGACGGCCGCCGGAGAGGCCGTCGAAAAGACGTAGGGCCGAGCCCGATTCACCAGCCACTCAATCAACCGGCGGCTTCCGGCTACAAAACCGCCGCTGGATCCCAACGCCTTGCTGAGCGTGCCCACGCGAACGTCAACCCGCTCTTCCACGCCCAGCAGTTCCGCCACGCCTCGTCCCCGAGGTCCGAACACGCCCGTGGCGTGGGCTTCGTCGACCATCAACATCGAGTCGTGCCGCTCGGCCAGATCGGCCAGATCGGCCAACGGGGCCAGATCGCCGTCCATGCTGAAGAGGCTGTCGGTAACGATCAAACGCCGCCGGTATCCGCCGGCCTTGGCAAGCAACTCTTCCAGCCGGGCGCAATCGCGGTGCGGATAGACGCGCACGTCGGCCCGGGAGAGGCGGCAGCCGTCCAGCAGGCTGGCGTGGTTCTTTCGATCGCTGAAGACAACGTCGCCCGGCCCCACCAGCGCGGCCAGCGTGCCCGAATTGGCCGCGTAGCCCGACGAAAACACCAACGCCGCCTCGCTCCCCTCGAACCGGGCCAGACGTCGCTCGAGCAGTTGATGGCTAGCACCGTGACCGGTCAGCAGCGGGCTGGCGCCGCTCCCCCAACCTTCGTCGGCCATGGCCTGGGCCACCGCGTCGAGAAGTTTCCGCTCGGCGGCCAGCGACAGGTAATCGTTCGAGCCGAAGTTGATCAACTCGCGACCGTCCAGCACCAGCCTAACCGCTTGACTGCCCGCCCGTTCAGCCAGCCGGCGCAACAGCCCCTTCTCGCCCAGCGCGTCCAACTCCCGCCCGATCCATTCCAGCCGATTGCCACACATTCTGCTACTCGTCCCTTTCGCCGCTCGCGATGTCCTGCATTTGCACTACTGGTTGGTCCCAGGTTCCAACGGCCACTATCCTAACCCGAGGTTGTTCTTGTGTCACCCGCTCAAACCCTGTCCGAGTACATTTCGGCCTATGCCACCGGCTTGTGGGATGAAAGCCGCGAGCACGACGATGTCAGCGGAATCGCACCATGAACCGCATCGCGGGCCGGTCCGAGATACCCTTGGGCCGGTCGTGCCACAACAGCACTTCGAACTGTGCCGGCAGTGCCTCCACGCGGAAGTTGTCAAACTCCGGCTGGTAAGGGCTGCCGTTGTTGCAGCCGCCAGGATACCCGCAACTCCCCCCTCGATGAATGAAGTGGAGAATGCGAACGGCCTCGGGCCCCGGGCCGGGCTTCGAAACGTTCGACGAAGTCTCCGGCGGGACTGCCAGGTAGTTGAGGTTCATGTCTCGGGCGTTGTCGGGCATCAGGCAGAAGAGGGCGTTGGCAAGCGACATCCGCCTGGCCGTATAACGATTCAGTTTCTTCAGATGGCCGCTTAGGTCGTAGACGGCTTCCGCTCGCGACTCATGCGGCCACCAGGTCAGCGAACTTGCGCGGCAGTACAGCGGGAAGTCCGGATCGTTCAAGTCGCCCTCGTCGACGCGGCTGCCGTCCCAGGCGAAACCGTTACACCAGGGCGATAGCCCCACCAGATCCACGGCCACCAGCAGCAGCGGGTTGACGATATATCGCGACTCCTCCGAAGGGCCCTCGATGCTCTTGACTCCCGGCCCGTGGAAATACTGACCGGCGTTGCCCCACCAAGGCAGACCGCCCTCGATCTGCCCGAAGACCGCGCGAGAGGGGCTATAGTCCGGGTCTATCAGCCTTGGGTGTTGCGCGACGGCGTCGCGGCGGAGCTGCAACACGGCGGCTCTGCTGAGAAAATCGAATTCGACCGGTCGATTCAAGGCGACGTCGTACGCCCGACGGATTTGAGCCCGATCGCCGATTAACAGCCGGTTGTGGTTAACCGACGGCATCAGCCAGTAGGAAAAGGCCCCGTGCCGCTGGTTCGAGAGCAGCACGACACCGAGTAAAACGAGCAGCGCCAATTGTCGCCAATTGGTCCGGCGTATCGGTCGATCGGAAGGAGTGCTTTGCATCGCGTCTCCGTGTAAATCTAGCAATCAAGCGGCTGTATTAAAAAGGATACGTTGCGGAAGCGGCTGCCGGCTTCACGACCCCGATTATTGGAACCCCACCGTGGCGTGTCCATGGTTGCCTTCCGCGGCGGATGGTGGCTATAATGGGGGTCTGATCTACCAACCCCAAAGATCGTTGAGTTTT
>CAZDHN010000543.1:0-4706 GCA_964505115.1 uncultured Planctomycetaceae bacterium | reverse complement strand
GATTACCGGGATGGGCGTCGTCAGCCCGATCGGCATTGGATCCGAAGCCTATTGGGACTCGCTCCGCGCGGGCCGAAGCGGTATACGGTCGCTGGATGTTTTTTCCGGTTCCGATCTGCCGACCCCCATCGGCGGCCAGATATCCGATTTCGATCCGAAGCAATACATCCGGCCGCGAAAGAGCCTCAAGGTGATGAGTCGCGACATCCAGTTGGCTTTCGTGGCGGCCGATCAGGCCTGCGAGCAAGCGAACTTCACCGACAGACCGGTTGACCCCGAGCGGCTCGGCGTGGTCTTTGGGGCCGACATGATCGCCTGCGACCCCCGAGAGATGATCCAGGCCATTCAGGGCTGTATTGTCGACGGCCAGTTCGATTACAGCAAATGGGGCGACCAGGCGATGGCCGAAATGTACCCCCTCTGGATGCTCAAGTATCTGCCCAACATGCCGGCCTGCCACGTCGGCATTGCACACGACGCCCGCGGACCAAACAATTCGCTCACGTTGAGGGAGATATCGAGTCTGTCGGCGGTGGCCGAAGCGATGCGGGTAATCGAGCGGGGCCAGGCCGACGCGATGATCGTGGGCGGGACCGGCTGTTGGGTCCATCCGTGCATTTGGGCCTACAACCGCTCGTTCGAATTGTCCGGCCGGTTCGACGAACCGGCCGCCGCCAGCCGTCCCTTCGACGCCGATCGTGACGGCATGGTACACGGCGAAGGTTCGGCGGTCTTCATCCTGGAAGAACGCAAGCTGGCCGAATCGCGGGGCGCCGATATCCTGGCACGCGTCCTCGGTTTCGCCGCCACCTTCGAGCCGCAATCGACCGACCGGGCCGCGCTGGGCGGCGGCATCCGAAGCGCGATCCGACTGGCACTACAAGACGCGGGCATTGGACCCGACGAAGTGGGACACGTTAACGCCAACGGAGCGGGCACCATCCAGGGCGACGCCATCGAGGCTCAAGCCATTCGCCATGCGCTGGGCGACGTGCCCGTTACGGCGCCAAAAAGCTTCTTCGGCAACCTGGGAGCCGGCGCCGGGGCGGTCGAAATGGTGGCCAGCGTGCTGGCGTTGGGCAAGGGCAGCGTCCCCTTCACGCTCAACTACGAAACTCCCGACCCACTCTGCCCGGTCAACGTGGTCAGCCAAACCTTGCTGGAAAGCGAAAAACCCACGGCACTGCTGCTCAATCAGACCAACCGCGGCCAAGCGGTCGCCGTGGTCCTGGCCGCGCCCTAAACTATAAAGCCGCGACCGTTGGTCGCGCTCTGCCCGTAGCTGGATTCGCAAGAATTCAGCCGCGGCAGGAAGAACCGAATTCTTGCGAATCCGGCTACAATTCAGCCGTGACCGTACCACAGTCCCCCACGATGTCGGCACATGCCCAGCAGCTTCCAAGATTGGGCTGATCGGATCAGACGCTTGCATTGCGCGCTGACGGCCTTGGAGCCGGGCGCGGCGAGCGTGGGCGGCGAGCGGCCGGCCGGCCAACAGTGGTTCGAACTGCTTGAAAAGAAACTGCTGGCACAACTCGACGCTCCGCCCATCTTGGTCGTCGGCGTGGTTGGCGGAACCAACATCGGCAAGTCGGTCCTGTTCAACCATCTGGCCGGCCAGGTGACGAGCGGGGTCAGTCCGCTGGCCGCCGGCACCAAGCATCCGGTCTGCCTGGCTCCGCCCGAGTTGGCCGACCCCGAGTTGCTCGCCCGAATGTTCGGCAAGTTCCGGCTTTGTGCCTGGCAATCGGCCGACGATCCGCTTGGCGAATCGGCCGAACATCGGCTCTTCTGGCGGAGCGGCCAGAAGGTGCCGCCCAAGTTGCTGCTGCTGGACGCTCCGGACGTCGATTCCGACGCCAAGGTGAACTGGGAGCGTGCCCGGGCGGTTCGCCAATCGGCCGACGTGCTGATCGCCGTGCTCACTCAGCAGAAGTACAACGACGCGGCCGTCAAGCAGTTCTTCCGCGAGGCGGTGGCGGCCGAGAAGCCGATCGTCGTGGTCTTCAACCAGTGTAACCTTCAGGATGATCGGCCCTACTGGCCCCAGTGGTTGGATACGTTTTGCGCCGAGACCGACGCCCGGCCCGAGCTTGTCTATGTGGTCCCCCACGACCGCCAGGCGGCCGAGGAGTTGCGCCTGCCGTTTTACGAAGTGGGGCGCGACGGCCGTCGGCCGCCGGGCGAACCTTCCAGCCTGCGCGAAGAGCTGGGCGCGTTGCACTTCGACACCGTCAAGATTCGCACCTTCCGCGGCGCGATCGGCCGGGTGCTCGATGCCGAGCACGGCGCCGGAGCCTACTTGGACGCGATCCGGCGGGGGTCGGAAAAGTTCGCCGCCGCGGCCGGCACTCTTTCGGCCACCGAGATGGCCCGGGTTGCCTGGCCGCCGCTGCCGCCAAGCGTGGTGGTCGACGAAATCCGACGCTGGTGGGATGCCGGACGAACCGAATGGTCGCGACGCGTTCACGGCGTCTACCGCAAGTTGGGCCAAGGCGTAACCTGGCCAATTCGCACGGCCTGGGCCAATCTGAGCGGCGGCCAATCCGATCCGCTTGCGCTGCTACACCGGAAGGAACGAGAGGCGATCGTGACGGCGGTGGCCAAGATGCTCGACGAACTCGACCGGCTCGCCGAATTGGGGAACGAGACTCTACGTCCCCGTCTGCTGAAGCTGCTGGCCGGAAACGCCCGGGAGCAATTGCTCGAAGATGTCCGCACCGCACACGAGGAACTGCCCGCGGTCGACGACGACTACCGCCAGTTTCTTCAGACAGAGTTGGACTCGTGGAAGGCGTCGAGTCCCCGGGCGGTATCCTTCCTTCGTTCGCTGGATCATGCCGCGGCAATCGCCCGACCGGCGATTACCATCTCCCTGGCGGTTAGCGGCTGGGTGGTGGCCGGCGATTTGGTCGGCCAGGCGGCGGTACAAGCGGCCGGGCACACGGCCAGCGAACTGGCCACCGAGGCGGCAATTGCCGGCGGAATAGCCGGTGGCGGCGAAGCCATCGTCAGCACCACCAGCGAAGGCGTTCGGCAGGCTGCCGGCCGCTTGTTCGGCAGGCTCCAGGCCCGATACGCCCAAGGCCGCGCCCGATGGTTGGCCAACTGGCTGGAAGACCGTCTGCTAGGCGACCTGCTGGGCGAACTTCGCCGCAGTGCCGAAGTACCCCAAAGCGATCCGTTCATCAAGGTCCAAACGGCGCTGGAGGAACTCCGAGACGCTACGGGGTGACTAGCCACGGATTATTCACAAGGGCCGTAGCACAGGCTTCCAGCCTGTGTTTGGGCAACACAGGCAAGATGCCTGTGCTACTTGTGCGATCGATGAATAATGCGGGCTAGCCACGGATGAAACACGGATTGAACACGGATCAAGGCACGGTCGATAGGCAACTTCCGACTTTCTTGTCGGACTATCGAATATCGAACAGTGCATGTCGAAGTGGAAAGTGGTTGGCGGTTGTCTCTTCGGTTGTTCGCCCAAACCGGTCCGTTCCTTCGTCATTCAACGATAGCCGCCAGCGGAAGCTGGCGGTTGCCCTAACGAACAGTCACGGTTGGACAGCGTGACCGAGCTGCAACGCAACCGCCAGCTTCCGCTGGCGGCTATTGCGGCCAAAGTGGCAGCACAGACATGCATTTGGCCTTAGCCGGCCGCGATGACGATCAGCACGATCACGCCCATCACGACGGCCACGGCGGCGCCGATCGACCAGTACATCCACGATTTGCCGATCTGCATATCGCGCCGCACCTGGGCGTCTTCCTGCTCCTTGCGGTACTCGACACTGTCCTCCAGGCGAAGCTGGAACTGCGTTTGGCAGAAAGGACACAAGGCGTCCTGCCCAAGCATGTCGCGCGGCGTCTCCAATTCGTGGCCGGCCGGACAAGGGATGTGCAGAATCTCCTGCTGGCTCGAGTTGGGAAGATCGAGCTGGGGTGGCGGCTCGGCGGGACTGGCGGGGCCAGCGCCGGGACCGAAGTCGGGGGCCGTCTGGATGTCGGGCAACTGCTCGGCTGCCGGTTCCTGGTAAGCCGGCTGCTGTTCGTAGCCGCTCTGCGTGAATCCGGCGCCCGGCTGCATCTGCATCGACGGATCGGGCCCGACCGGAGCGGCCGGCGGCGGCACGATGAACACGGTCTCGCAATACGGACACTTGCACTGCTGGCCCGCCTGCGATTCGTCGCCCTGCAACAGGTGACCTTGTGGACAAAGGAATTGAAACGCCATTAGCAGCCTCTTCCGGTTTTCTAACACCAGCACTTGTTTATCTTTGCGTGAACTCAAAAGAAGTCTCACGCAGAGACGCAAAGGTGCAAAGACGCGAAGGCGGAAATGTTCCGGCGTTTGGCAAAATGTTGTTATTCTTGGAGTTTATCGACAACAGTGTCTCGCCCAAGTAGATCAACAGCCCCGAACGCTTATCGGCCAGGCGAAGGTGAGTCAATCTCTGCCATTTCTTCTGCTTGGCGTCTTCGCACCTTTGCGTCTCTGCGCGAGTTTTATCCTTCGCACAGTAAATAGTAGCAGTTTATTTTGCCCGAGAAATGCCAAATCGTCCATCGAACGGCCGGAAAGTCGATTGCCAGCCCCTTCGCCAGGGTGGGGACGGCCACGCCGGCCATCACCCGCCAGGACCGCTGTCGGCACTAGTGCCGCAAATCACAATTGAGGGTACACCAAGAGGTCGCTTTGGCTAAAT
>CAZDHN010000542.1:0-4714 GCA_964505115.1 uncultured Planctomycetaceae bacterium | reverse complement strand
TCAGCATAACGAATCGTTGATCCGGCCGGCTGTTATGCTGAAGCATAACCTACAGTACTCAAAGTGTAAGCGCAAGACATCGCCGCTGACGAAAGGGGCGAGGGGCCAGGGGCCAGAGACGAGTGGAACACCGTCCACCGAGGTTTTTTCTCGCCCCTGGTCTCTGGTCCCTGGCCCCTAACCCCTTCCCTGAAAACCGATTAGGCGTACGCAACACTACTCGTCCTTACACTTTGAGTAGACTATGAATTAGAAAGGTACTCGCGTGTCGCGCAACGTTATCGACATCCTCACGGCCTGTAAACTGCTGGCCAACATTGGCGAGGCCGGCTTTCAGCGGCTGGCCGTGATGGCACGGATCTGCAAGTTCCCGAAGTCGTACACCGTCTTCCGCGAGGGCGACGACTGTCCCGGCGTGTATGTTGTCGACGAAGGGCTGGTTCGCATATTCAGAACAGGCGCCGGCGGCAAGGAGCACGTCTTGCACATGGTGGGGCCGGGCGAAACGTTCGCCGAAGTGGCCGCCGTGGGCGGCTTTAAGTGTCCGGCGAATGCCGAGACAATCGAGGCGACCACCTGCATCTTGTTGCCGATCCGAGCCTTTCGCAAAGCGCTCCAAGACGATCACGGGCTGTGCCTCTGCATGATGACCGGCGTCTCGTGTTGGGCCCAAAACCTGGTGGGGCTGATGGGCGAAGTCGTGTTGCACGACGCCGTCGGCCGGGTTGCCCGATTCCTGCTGGAAGCTAAAGCCGACGGCGACGATACGCTCGAACTGCCGGGCTTGAAACGACACATCGCCAACCACCTGAATCTCACCAGCGAAACCTTTTCGCGAACTCTCCGCAAGCTGGCCGAGATGGAGCTCATCGCCCAGCCCCAAGCCAACCGGGTCCAGTTGCTCGACCGCAAGCGGTTGGGTCAACTGGCCGAAGGCATGCTGCCGCCCGAGCAAAGCGGAAAGCGGAAAGCTGAAAGCTGAAAGCTGAAAGCTGAAAGCTGAAAGCTGAAAGCTGAAGGTTGGGAAGCCGCATGGCTTCGCGCCCGATGGTTGACATCGCTGGGTGTGTACGCTAGGCTCGGGCTCGATTCGAGTTTCATCAGCCGCGCTTGTAATGGGAGTAGACCGCATGAGTGATCCGGCTAACGCTTCGTCCGACGATTTGAAGCACTGACAGCGCCGGGTCTTTTGGTCGGTTTGGATCACCTACTTCGCCTTCTACCTCTGCCGCTACAACATGCCGGTGGCGAAGTCGATAATGTGCGAAGAATACCCCTGGACCACCACCGATTTCGGCTGGGTCTTCTCCGCCTTGACGGCGACCTATGCGGTCGGCCAATTCGTTAACGGCCAGCTTGCCGACCGGTTTGGCAGCCGGGCGATTGCCAGCCTGGGTATCTTCGTCTCGGTAATCATGAATCTGGCGGTTTTCGTGCTCTTGCTCGTGGCCCCGCCCGAGACGGCCGATCCCAAAGTGGTGCTCCGGCTGTTGATCATCTTCTGGGCAGTCAACGGGTTCTTTCAATCGATGGGCTGGCCGTCTATGGTGCGATTGATGGCCCATTGGGTCCCGACCGAACGGCGCGGCAAGGTGATGGGCGCCATGGGAACCTGTTACCAATGCGGGAATGCCTTCACCTGGCTGCTGGCCTTCTTCCTGACGGGGGTCTTCGTCACGAAGTTCGGCGGCGATTGGCGGAGCGTGTTCCTCGTGCCGGCGGCCCTGTTTGCAGCGGCCGGCGTCTACTTCTTCGTTAGTATCCGCAATCGTCCCGAGGACGTGGGCCTGCCACCGGTCAACGTGGAACAAGAGCCGTCGGGCGAATCGGCCGGCCCGACAATCGCCGGCAACGTTCTCCGCACTCTGCAAAATCCCTATCTGTGGATCGTGGCCGGGGCCTTCTTCCTGTTGGACGTGACTCGCTACGGGTTCGTCAATTGGCTGCCCGACTATATCAAAACCCAGGAGATTGCGGACGGCTCGAAGCTGGTCGAGAACTTCAAGACGATCATGAAGGTCTGCCTTCTCCCGCTGGGCGGAGTGCCGGGCGCGCTGCTGGCGGGCTGGGCCACCGACAAGTTCTTCGGCGGCCGACTCGCGCCGGTTATCGTCGTCTTGTTGATGCTGCTGGGAGTGCTTTCCATTCTCTTCCCCTACATCGATCCGAACAACACCTGGCTGGTAGTCGTCGTTGTGGCGGCGGCGATCGGCTTCTGCACCTACGGTCCTCACATCCTGATGGTCGGCCACGCCGCCCAGGATTTCGGCAAGAAGTCGGGCGCGGCCGGCGCGGCCGGGTTCATAGACGCAATGGGCTACGTCGGCGCCACGCTGGCCGGCGTGGGCGCGGGCATGCTGATCGAGACGAGTGGCTATCGGATCACGTTTGCCACCTTCGGCTCAACCGCTGCGCGCAACTCAAGCCGGCCATGTATCTGCGCGGCATCGACCGGATCCTGCTCGACCTGGCCCTGGCCCCCGAGATTGCCGAGTGCATCTTCCAGCGCGTGGCCGACTTTTACCTGGAGTACGCGCGGCGAACGCTCGAGGCGGTCGGCGGCGGCATCGACATCTTCATGATGGGCGACGACTTCGGCACGCAGAAGGGGCTCTTCCTCTCGCCCGCCATGTGGCGCCGGTTCCTGCGGCCGGGGTTCAAGGCGTTCGTCGATCTTGGGCGCCGGCACGGCTGCAAGGTGGCTCACCACTCCTGCGGTTCCATCCAGCCGATCATTGGCGACCTGATCGAGTGCGGGCTAGACATTCTGAACCCGATCCAGCCCGACGTCAAAGACATGAACCGCGGCGAGTTGAAGCGGCTCTTCGGCGACCGGCTCTGCTTTCATGGATCAATATCGATCCAGAAGACGCTCCCCTTCGGCACGCCCGACGACGTCCGCGCCGAAGTGCGGGAGCGAGTGGAGACGCTTGCCCCCGACGGCGGCTTCATCTTCTGCACCGCCCACAACATCCAGGCGGATACGCCGACCGAAAACATCGTTGCCCTGTTTGATGCCTATCGGACGTTGGGGCGTTATTGAGAATCACGTTTGGAGTCAGCATTGCCCGCGAATGAAGGGAGCGAGTTATGAGATCGATCGTCCCAAGCGGAAGCCCTCACCCCCGGCCCGGACTGCTGGAAATATGGAGTCACGTGGAATTCATTATTGTCCAGGTTTTGTTCCGTCGTTTCAGGCCCAAGGGGCCGCCGCTATCATAGCCCAGGACGAAGTCCTGGATACCCGGCCCTTACGACACTGGAAGAAGCCCAAACGGGGCGCGCTGTTCGCTTTAGCGCGGCCCGTTGGGCCTTGCGGGTGTGCATTCCGCCGCACTCCCAGGGCTGCGCCCTGGGCTATGATAGCGCGGCCCGTTGGGCCTCCTCTCTGCTGACACTGACTCTGCTTTCACTGCTCTTCATCTCCGCGCCGGCCATTTGCGACGCGGCGGAACGGCCGGCTGGCCCCAACTCGCCGCTCGCCGCCCGCGGATTGGTCGAGCGGTTATTGCCCGGAAAGGTCGATTGCTTCACTTTCCGGGTGATTCCGGCGGCTGAAGGCAGGGATGTCTTCGAGATTGAAGGCGGCGGCAACCGGGTTGTGATTCGAGGCAATACGGGCGTCGCCATGGCCACGGGGTTGAATTGGTATCTGAAAAACTACTGCTGCTGCCACGTCTCCTGGTGCGGTCGCCAGTTGGAATTGCCCCAGCCGCTTCCCGAAGTCTCCCCGAAGCTGCGGCGGGTTACCTGGGCAAAGCATCGCTACTTCTTGAACTACTGCTGCTTCGGATACTCGCTGCCCTGGTGGGATTGGCAACAGTGGGATTGGCAACAGTGGGATTGGCAACAGTGGGATTGGCAACAGTGGGAAAAGCTGATCGACTGGATGGCGATAAACGGCATAAACGCGCCCTTGTCCGTCACGGGTCAGGAGGCCGTCTGGCAGACGGTCTGCAAAAAGCTGGGCATGATCAGCGGCTTCTACCTGCGGCGCTGGGAGTGGTATCTCCCAGGAATCGACCCGAGCTTCCCCTGGCACGATTTCTCCGACCACACGGGCGTTGTCTATGTGTGTAGCATGGTCGCCATCGCGCAGGTCCGCGACGGAACGAGCAACACCTATATGGTCGGCGAGAAGTTCATCAATTCGGATGACTATACCAGCGGCAAAGACCCGGGCGACAATCACGACATGTACATCGGCCACAACAACGACTGCGTCCGCTGGACCGAGTACGATCCCGCCGCGCCGCAAAATGCCGGCACGGCCCGGCAGGATCGGCCCGGCGCGGTTGACTCGTACCGATTCGGTGGCACCCACTCGGGCGGATGCCAATTCGTCTTCTGCGACGGCTCCGTGCACTCGATCAGCTACTCGATCGACCCGGTCACGAACCACCGCCTCGGCAACCGCCGCGACGGCGAGCCAATCGACGCCGGCAAGCTGTAGTGTTTTTACCGTTTGCGCCTCGGGGCCCCCTTGTATGTTGAATTCCCCACGACGTACCCAATCCGCGCCGGTCGTGGTAAACTGGGGACGTGGAATCCCGAGTGTGCAACCCTATCCAATGGAACGAACATGCTTTTGAGGGTGAACAACCGGCCGGTGATTGTTGCTCTTGCCTTGCTCCTGCTTTGTGGCAGCCGGGCAAGAGGCGCGGACTTCAGCGAACCAAACCGCGTTGTCTCCAAGACCGTGGACGGCCGGCCC
>CAZDHN010000541.1:0-4749 GCA_964505115.1 uncultured Planctomycetaceae bacterium | reverse complement strand
CGGTAGCCGAAGAGAAGCCGGTAGCCGAAGAGAAGCCGGTAGCCGAAGAGAAGCCCGCTGAAAAGCCGGCCGCCGAGAAGCCGGCCGCCGAGAAGCCCGCTGAGAAGCCGGCCGAGAAGCCCGCCGCTGAGAAGCCGGCTGAAGCGCCCGCCGAGAAGCCGGCCGAGAAGAAGGCCGAATAGAAGGCCGAATAGAAGTAAGGTAGTCGGTTCTGCCTTGGCAACCGGAAAGCCAACGGGGGAGGGAAGCCATCGGGCGTCTCTCCCCCGGTTTATGCGCCCACTATTCTTTGGCCGCGACATCATGCCGTGTTATACTGAAGCATCACCTTCGCACTCCAGCCGATGATTTAGAAGGCAACTCGGATGACCCATCCAAGCACAAAAAAATTCCTCGCGAGCGCAGCTCTCGCCGGGCTTCTGTTAGCATCGATTCACTCCGTGGCCGGGGCGCAAACCGTGCTGGTCGAGGCGGAGGGCTTTGGGGAACACGGCGGCTGGGTCGTCGACCAGCAGTACATGGACCAGATGAGCTCGCCCGTGCTGCTGGCCCACGGGCTGGGTGTGCCGGTCGCCGACGCCACGACGACCGTCACGCTGCCTGCCGCCGGAACGTATCGCGTGTTTGTCCGCACTCGCGATTGGGTCGCGCCGTGGAAGGCTTCCGGTGCGCCGGGCAAGTTTCAACTGGTTATCGACGGGCATCCGTTGAAGACGGTGTTTGGTACCGAGGGCGCCAAGTGGCATTGGCAGGACGGCGGTACGGTCGAGATCACCGATAAGCGTATCGGCCTGGCCTTGCACGACCTGACCGGCTTCGAGGGCCGCTGCGACGCGATCGTGCTGACGGCCGACGCCGATTTCGTTCCGCCCAACCAAGATCCCGCCATGGCCCGGTTCCGACACAAGGCACTCGGCCTGGCGGCCAAGCCGAGAGAGGCCGGGCGGTTCGATCTGGTGGTCGTGGGAGGCGGCATGGCCGGAACCTGCACGGCCATTTCCGCAGCGCGATTGGGGGTGAAGGTTGCCCTGATCCAGGATCGGTCCGTGCTAGGTGGCAACAACTCGTCGGAAGTCAGGGTCGGTCTGTCGGGACAAATCCACCAGGAGCCCTACCCGGCCTTGGGAAATCTGGTCGACGAAATTGGGCCGATTGGCCACTGGAACTATGTCGACGCCAAGCGCGATCCCAAACCCAAAAGCGCCCGGAGCAAACAGGTTATCGAGATCATCGAGGCCAACCCGATCAAGAAAACCCACAATGCCGGGCCGGCCTCGAACTACGAAGACGACAAGAAACTCGGGGCTGTTAAGGCCGAAAAGAACTTGCACCTCTTCCTCAACATGCACGCCTTCAAGGTCGAGAAGCAGGGCAGCCGCATCACCGCCGTGATTGCCAGGAACATCAGGACCAGCGAAGAGGTTCGTTTCGCGGGCTCGCTATTCGCCGACTGCACGGGCGACGGGACGCTCGGCTATCTGGCCGGGGCCGACTACCGTGTCGGACGCGAAAGCCGCGACCAGACCGGCGAGTCGCTCGCGCCGGAGAAAGCCGACCGCTTGACCATGGGCACGTCGGTCCAGTGGTATACGGTTGAGGAAGATCGGCCCTCGCCGTTTCCCGAGTGCCCCTGGGCCGTCCAGTTCAACGAGCAGACTTGCCAACGCGTGACGCGAGGCGATTGGGATTGGGAGACGGGCATGAACAAGGATCAGGTCGACGATATCGAGCAGATTCGCGACCACGCCTTCCGCGTTACCTACGGCAACTGGGCCTTTCTGAAGAACAAGAGCCGGCAGGCCGCGGAAATAGCCAACCGAAGGCTCGCTTGGATAGCTTACATCGGCGGCAAACGGGAGTCGCGCCGGCTGATGGGCGACGTGATCCTCAAACAGCAGGACCTGGAAGGCAGAACCGAGTTTCCCGACGCCTCGGTGACCACCACCTGGAGCATCGATCTGCATTATCCCAACCCGGAAAATACCAAACACTTCCCCGGCGAGGAGTTTCGCTCGATCGCCAAGCACAAGCGAGTCAAGCCGTACGCGATCCCCTACCGTTGCCTCTATTCACGCAACGTCGACAACCTGATGATGGCCGGCCGCAACATCAGCGTTACACACGTGGCGCTGGGCACGATCCGCGTCCAGCGAACGACCGGCATGATGGGCGAAGTGCTCGGCATGGCCACCTCGCTGTGCAAAAGTCACCATATCGACCCGCGCGGCGTCTTCAAAAGCCACCTCGATGAACTCAAGCAATTGATGGAACGTGGCGTGGGCAAGTGAAGCGGGCGTGAGTGTTATCTCAAGCTGCCGGAGCGGAACGCTTGGCGGCCGTCGGGCGTGTCGAGCAGTAATGCTCCGTCGGGAGCGATGCCGGCGCAGCGACCGGTTATCGATCGGTCCCCCAACCGAAGCGTTAGCGTCCGGCCGTGCTGCAAGCAAAGCGAATCGGCTCGATGGCCAATCTTGTCTGGATCGGTGGCCAGCAGTTCGAGCATCGATTGCAGACGGTCGAGCAGGGCCAGCAGCACGTCGGTCTGGTTATGTCGAGCGGCTGCCAGATCGAGCAGCGTGGTGGCGATATCCCGCAACTCGGGCGGGGCGTCGGCCATTGAGCAGTTCGTGTTCAGGCCGATACCCAAAACGCACTTGGTCTCAAGGGGGACCTCGACGAGTATCCCGGCCAGCTTGCGACCGTCGGCCAGCACGTCATTGGGCCAATGCAGGCCGACGCGGTGCGCGGGAATCAACGGCGTAACCGCGTCGGTAACCGCAACAGCCGCGCCCAACCCGACCAACGGCCGACGGCTCGGATCGGCCGCCCGGCCCTGCAAGTCGACCAGCAGGCTGAAGGCTAGGCTGTCGGGGCCTGTCCACCATTGGGCGTTCCCCCTCCCTCGTCCGGCGGTTTGGCGGTCGGCCTGTATCAACAGCGGAAGTTCCAGACCGGCCGCCCTGGCACATTCTTTCGCCCGATCGTTCGTCGAGCCAATAGACTCATGATGCTCGGCCCGAGCAATAAACGATTCCGCGAGAATCCGGTCGATATTTAGGCGGTTTTCGGGCACGGGCAAGTTGCGGAGGAAGGGGGTACTTAGGCAGTCCGGGTTGGCGGCTTGTGTAGCAGGTCAAATCTATCCTACCCATTGTCCGAATGAACGCAAGCGCACAGTTTCGGTTGGAAAGAAAGGAGAGGAAAAAGGGAGAGAGGGAAAAAGGGGAAAGCGTTGATAGTCGGTTCCGACCTTCCCTCAAAAACTAGTGTCTTGTCACGGCTAAAGTCTCGGGTGAAGAGCCTTCCGCTTGACCGAGGAACCGCATCGGAACCAGTCTGTCTTCCAGGGAACATTAATCTTCGCTAATCGACACTATCTATCTTTGCATAGTCAATGTGCGGATCAAGCGTGTTCCGCCGGGGAGCCGGGCTTCGCCCTCGATCATTGACTATGCAAGGGTCACTAATACGAAAGCAATTAGCGAAGATTTGCGTCGATTAGCGTTCCTCTCTGTTCTCTCGGCCAGACGCGGCGGTCGTGATCCTGAATTTTATTCGTGTCATCGGTGTTATCCGTCGTTTCCTCGGAGTTTGCGAATTACCGGCAATACCCACCCGAACATTTAAGCGTGACAAAGCACTAGTTTCAATACAGATACTGCCATCCCATCGCCCAAGGCAATTTGCTCCGCCCCTTTCCCCCTTTCCCCTTTCCCCCTTCCCCCTTCCTCCTCTCCTCTCCCTCTTTCCCACCGAGTTGCTCCAAACCGGGAACCGACCTTGACCTGAATTGGTCGGCCTGGTATTGAAAGCACCTCTTTTCCGGGGACATTCTGTGTTCTGACCATTCTTGTCTGGCATCTTTTCTCGACAGCATCTTTTCATGACGGGGTATCGGTGGTGAACATGGCGAGACTGGCTGGCGGTGCGTCGTTGCTGATGTTGCTGCTTGCCGCCGCGCCGGCGACGGCGCAGCGGGTGCAATTCCCTTCGGCCGTGCCTCCGGGTCCGACGGCCGCCTTGCAGGGCAACATACAATTGCCGCCGCCCGGCTGGGACCCGTACGCCACGCCCGGCACTCAGGCACCCAGCCTGTTACCCAACGACCCTTACTTGCAGAGCCCCTATCCTCAGGGCGCGCCGCAAGGCTACGTGGCCCAGATGCAGCGTTTTCTGCAGGAGGTTCGGCTCGACTACCATTGGTTCGCGACCACCGGCAGCAAGCCGCTGGGCATCAACGACGTGGAGCTAACCGCCACGTTCGCAATACCACTTGGACAATGGCAACAGCCGCCGGTTCTGGTTACACCCGGCTTCGCCGCCCATTTCTTCCAGGGCCCCATTACTCCCGTTCCGGGCAACGGTTCGGCCGACCTGCCCCCTCATGTCTTCGACGCCTATCTCGACTCGGCCTGGAACCCCGAGCTAACGCCCTGGCTCAGCGCGGAACTGGACTTTCGGGTGGGTGTCTATTCCGATTTCACCAAGGTTACCGCCGAGAGCATCCGTTACATTGGTAGCGGATTGGGCGTGGTACGGATTTCGCCGCAGTTCCAATTGAAGGCCGGCGTTTTCTATCTCGATCGAAACTTGATCAAGATACTGCCGGCCGGCGGTATTGTCTGGATGCCCAACGCCGATACGCAGTTGGATATCCTCTTCCCCAACCCGAAATTCTCCAGACGGATGACCACGTTCCGCGACACCGAGTGGTGGCTTTACGTACGGGGCGAGTACGGCGGCAACGCC
>CAZDHN010000540.1:0-4750 GCA_964505115.1 uncultured Planctomycetaceae bacterium | reverse complement strand
ACGATGTCGCCCGGATCGAGCAGGCTGTCGGCCAACAGGTGTAGCAATTGGTTACTGCCGGCGGTGATTACCACCTGATCGACCGAGAGGTTCAATTCGGCGGCCGTTCGGCCATCGGCGGCGAGCATGCGGTCGAGCACTGCCTGGCGTAGTGGCAGGTGGCCGATTGTTGTGCCGTATTGCAGTGCGGCCAGGGCCTGATCGGGCTCTGACCATACGGCCTGGAAAGCTTGGCGGGCGGGCTCGACCGGCAGGCTTTGGTGGTCGACGAAGCCGGCGGCAAGCGATATCAGGTCCGGTTGGGCCAGAGTTTTGGCCATCAGGAGGTTGGCAATCGGCTCACCCCCCGCCCGAAGCGCTCGCTGGCTCAAATTAGTCTTGCTAGACATCGACTGAAGCATACCCGTGGCCAGAGTCCGTAAACTCGCACGACGGAACTCGCACGACGGAACTCGCACGACGGGGCAGCATAGGTGAACCGGCGACTTCAAGTCAAGTCCGCCGCCCCCGCTACGTGTTCTGTAGGGCCAACTGGGGGACTGGTCCATTTTTCGGCCGTTGGATGCATTTATTGGTCTACCGTTGGCCGAAAACATGGACCTGTCCCCTTTCGTAGCGCGAGGGGGACAGTCCCATTTTCGCGGCGAAGACGGCCATTTCGTCGGCCAGCTCAAGCGCGCCGCGAAAATTGGGACAGTCCCCGTGAACGGTTACGTAGAAACTTGGTATCATGCATTGAGGCGATTTACTCAATGACTCCCGCGAAGGGAAGTCTGCAATGCTGGACCGGGTCCGCGATGTGTCGAGGCGGGGTTTACGTAAGTGTTACAGCGCCGGACTGGACCTCCTGCTACCGCCACGCTGCAACAACTGCGACATCGACATGCCCAGCGCGGCCGACGGGCTGCTGCTGTGCGAGGAGTGCCGCCGGCTGTTGGGCCCCGAAACCTGGCCCTGCTGTCGCGGCTGCGGCGCCACCTTGCCGGAGGAGTTGGCCGGAGTGACCGAGTGTGGCTGGTGCCGCAACGGGCGTTTTCGGTTCGACGCGGTCGTCCCGTTAGGGGCATACTGGGGAACGCTCCGCAACGTTATACTACGTATGAAGCGGTCGGCCGGTGATCGACTATCGGCGACCCTGGGGCAATTGTACACCATTAGGAGGGGGTCGATAGTATCCCGCCTGGAGCCGGATCTGGTGATCCCCGTGCCGATGCACTGGCGGCGCCGAGTCGTCCGAGGAACTAACAGCGCAGCGATCCTGGCAGGCAAATTAGCGTCGTATTTGCGCCTTCCATTGGTCGATCAAGCGTTGACAAGATGCCGTAACACCCCACCACAAGCGGACTTACCACCAAGCGGTCGTTTTCGGAACGTTCGAGGCGCGTTCCGCGTAGATTCGGGCTACCCTTTACTTATGGGCGCTAAGGTGCTGCTGGCCGACGATGTGTTGACCACCGGCGCCACTTGCAGCGAAGCCGCCAAAGTGCTCAAGAAGGCTGGGGCCGCCGCGGTCGTCGTCGCCGTGCTTGGCAGGGCCGAAGGCGTCCGGTAATTGATATAAAGCCGCGACCGGTGGTCGCGATGGTAGTTTGTGACCACGTCGAGTATAGCAAAGTATGCCGTCACCAACAGACAAATTCGAGACGCCGCCGAAGCCGCACGAACACCCGTTCCGCAGCGCCGTTCTGCGCGGACTGGGCGTGGTGGCTCCGCCGCTTTTGACGATCGTCATCTTCCTTTGGGTTGGAGGAACGATCCATCGTTACGTGCTCCAACCGCTTACGGCCGGGGCCAGCAACGCGCTGGTTTGGGCAGTGGCCGATATCCGCGAAGACTTGCCAGACGCCAACCCGGCCACGCGAACCGCTGCCGTCGCTGGGCAAGTCTTCCACCGGCTCGATAACGACAGCTACGTGCCGCAGGACGTCTACGATCGGGTGCGGAAGAGCCAGGGCGGCGCAAGTTTACAGACGGGCCAGAGCGTCTACCGGCGCTACGTGGAACTGGAATACTTGCGCCCCTATTTCGTGATACCGTTCTTCCTGGCTGTCTTCGTACTCGTCTTGTACTTGCTGGGTAAGTTCATGGCGGCGGGCATCGGCCGATTCTTCTGGAACCTCTTCGAGCGGGGCGTGCATCAACTGCCGCTGGTCCGGAACGTTTATTCGTCGGTCAAGCAGGTGAGCGACTTTCTCTTCAGCCCCCGTGAGATCGAATACACGCGGGTAGTGGCGATAGAGTATCCGCGCAAGGGAATCTGGTCGTTGGGCATGGTCACCGGCGAAAGCCTGCTCGACATCCGCTCGGTGGCAAACGAGCCGGTCCTCTCGGTACTGGTCCCCACCTCGCCCATGCCGGTTACCGGCTACACGGTTACCGTGCTGAAAAGCGAGACGATCGACCTGAACATCACAATCGACCAGGCGTTCCAGTTCATCGTCAGTTGCGGCGTCGTCATACCGCCGCAACAGTTGCAGGAAGCGCTCGCCAATAAAGCGGCCGCCGAAAGCGCCAACGGTTCCTCGGCCGAAGCCGGTAAAGAAGTGGTCAGCGGGCAGTAGTAGTACGAGGGGTGAGGGACCAGGGGTGAGGGACGAGGGGCCAGGGGCGAGGGGCCAGGGACCAGGGGCCAGGGGAACACCGTCCACCGGCTTTTTTCCCGTCCCTCGTCCCTCGCCCCTCCTTACACTTTGAGTAACCTTCCATGCAAATTCGACTTGGAACGCGAGCCAGCGATTTAGCCAAATGGCAGGCCCGGTGGGTGGCGGCTCGGTTGGACGAGGCCGGCGTCGACGTGCAACTGGTCCCCATCACCACCAGCGGTGACCGGCACGCGCAGGGCTCGATAGCCGACCTCGGCAGCCAAGGGGTCTTCACCAAGGAGATACAGTCCGCCCTGCTCGACGAGCGGATCGATCTGGCCGTTCACAGCCTAAAAGATCTGCCAACCGACCGGATACCCGGCCTCTGCCTGGCGGCCGTGCCCGAGCGGGGACCGATCGGCGACGTGTTGGTTTGTTACAGCCATGAATCTTTGGACGACCTGCCAGAGGGATCCGTGGTCGGCACGGGCAGTTTGCGTCGCCGGGCTCAATTGCTACAGGTGAGACCCGACTTGAAGATCAAAGACATTCGCGGCAACGTCGACACGCGGCTTGCCAAAGTCGCTCGGGGCGATTACGACGCTCTGGTGCTCGCCGAAGCCGGTCTGCGTCGGCTGGGACTGGCCGAACACATCCGCCAGAAGCTATTCCCCGCGATTATCCTTCCGGCGGTTGGTCAAGGCGCCTTGGGCCTGGAAACTCGCGAGGACGATCGAGCCACCCGATCCGCCCTGGCGGTGCTCGACGACGCCGCCAGCCACGTGGCCGTGCTGGCCGAAAGGGCCATGCTTGCCGCGTTGCAGGGTGGATGCCTGGCACCGGTCGCCGCTTGGGGCCGGCTCGAGGACGGGCAACTAACGCTCACCGGCCGGGTGCTGGATGCCGAGGGGCACCGATCCGTCGAAACCAGCCTGACCGCCGATCCGGACGATGCCGATCCGGACGATGCCGAGCAACTTGGCCGGCAGGTTGCCGACGAGTTGTTCGGCCAGGGCGCGGCCGAGCTAATCGCCACGTCGCGCGACGGGCGTTAGTCGTATTTCTCACCGGTGCGGCTAAACGCCAATCGGCCGGTTTTGCGGCTCGGTTCGGCCGAATCGGCCGGTCTTCTCTCTTGGCTGCCGGTTCGGGTCGTCTCGTGTTTCTTCCGCTTCGCGACGATTCCCGATCGCTTAAGTCCTTGCGCTAGTTGACTTTGTCCGGTTCCGCGCGCGGCCGTTTGGCGTTTGTGGTCTGATCTGGCACGCCGCTTGCTAAGAGAAGTGCGGCCGCCGGGGCTCCTACTCCGGCCGGTAAGTAGCAGGGGTAGCTTTTCATCAGACTAATGCGAGGCGTTCATGCCTTACGGTTTGTATATGTCGGCCGACGGGGTTTTTGCGCAGAACAAGCTGCTGCAAATCACGTCCAATAATCTGGCCAACGTTACCACGCCCGGCTTCAAGCGGGAGTTGGCCATTTTTCAGGCCCGCGATGCCGAAGCGATCAAGCAAGGCGAGGCGACGGCCGGATCCGGATCAATCAACGATATCGGCGGCGGCACGATCGTGCATCAGACGGCGACCGATTTCTCGCAAGGCCCGATGAAGCAGACCAGCGTGCCCACCGACATGGCCATTCAGGGAGAAGGGTTCTTCATGGTTCGCAAGGATGGCGAGGACTTTTTGACCCGGGCGGGAAACTTCCGCATGACCCATCGGGGTGAACTGGTGACCGCACAAGGTTTTCCCGTGCTGAACGACACCGAATCGCCAATCGTTTGCGAGCGAGCCAACGGACCTTGGGAATTGACCTCCAACGGGATTATCCGGCAACAGGGGATTGCGCAGAACCTGGCCCTGGTCAAGCCGGCTTCGCTGGGCGATTTGGTGAAGGTCGGCGAGAACCTCTTCCGGCCGCTGGCCGAAACCATGCCAATTCCCCCGGGCGAGCGGAACGTCTCCGGCGGAATGCTGGAGATGTCCACGGCCAATCCCACCACCGAGATGGTCAATCTGGTAACCGCCTCCCGCGTACTGGAGGCCAACGCCCGAATGATTCAGGCCCAAGACCAAATGCTCGGCGGCGTAATCAATCGATTGATGCGAGTTTCGTAGGGGAGCGTTTCAGATTTGCAGGAGAGAATGATAGCAAAGCTGGCACTATGGATT